>JASFJX010000100.1:0-8835 GCA_050119385.1 Candidatus Thiodiazotropha sp.
TTGGAAGGTATCGGCGTATTAATCCATTTATTTGTTCGACCGATCCTTTCTCCCAGCTGTGATATGGCTGACAGAAATATGAATCACACTTCAAAGCGTCATTCACTTGAAGGTGCCTTGTGTTTTCTGTGCCGTTATCGTAGGTAATTGATTTAATCATTTTATCAGGGAAATGGGAGAGTCTCTTTTCAATCGCATGAAATGTATCTATGGATTTCTTAGATGAGAGTTTTGTGATCTGCACGAGTCTTGTGGCACGTTCGAGTAGGACATTAAGCCCGCTCTTTCTGCCTTTGGATTCGATAGAATCGCTCTCCCAATGCCCAATTTCCAAGCGATTGTTTATGTTTTCTGGCCTGTCTATAATACTGATTTTATTAGCTATTGCAGCGGACTGTTTGCGATAGGGGTGTTTCTTTCGACGTCGTTTGTGATGCCGTGGAAGGTATTTGATTAATTCTGGGGCGTGTTTATAGATATATTGATAGATTGCCTCATGAGATACTTTTTGTGGCTTCTGATCAAGCTCAAGGCGTCCAGAGATGATTTCCGGTGACCATCCTAGCGATAACTTTTCTCTCACATATTGACGAGTCTCAGCTGATTTTAGTGGGCTACGTCTACTTCGTTGTGACATGCGAATGTCATAGTAGCGTTGCGCTGGGTGCGGATAGTAGGTTGGTACGTAATATTGAGATTTATTTCTTCTAATCTCACGACTAATTGTTGTATGTGACCGGTTAAGAAGTCTACCTATTTCACGTATGGATTTCTTCCTGTAGTGATACCATTCAAATAGTCTCTGCCTCTCCCATAAGCATAAATGCGAATATTGTCTGCCCATAATTACCTCCATGTAATCAATCAATTATATCACAGGTGGTGCACTTCATTTTTGAATACGGGACAGGCGCGATAGGATTTAAAGTAATAATCGAAGACAACAAGGAGGTTGTAAGTTGCTTTATACAATTGCGATGTGATAAAAAATCATCCAACGCATATCGTCCACGCCTCGATCATTGTGATTATCCAGGTATAGGTAGGAATGTTTGGCCCAGAGGGATTAACTCGGATTTGGGCATATAGGGATTTGGTCGCTTGATTATGGAAGCACCAGATTCAACGATTGTATTAACATGAACAGTTTGAATAGGCTTCTACCTCTATAGGCTTGTTCTGTCGTAGGAATCGACTAAGTTGACTAGTGATCTAGCGCTCGCGCTGACTAATGAAATGTTGTGGACAGCAATCCTTATTGCCGCACCCGTCCTGGGGCTGAGCATGTTGACCGGCCTTATCATCAGTATTTTTCAGGTGGTTACGCAGATTCAGGAGATGTCGCTGACATTTGTGCCGAAAATATTGGTGGTTGCTTTGTCACTCATTGTGTTCGGTTCATGGATGATGCAGACGCTGCTGCGTTTTGCCTCTAGCACTATCGCTAACATTCCCAACTATTTTTGAAGCCATGCTGTTTGAAACCGACATAGCGGCTATTACAGCAACGCTTCTGGTCGCTACCCGATTTTCTCCGCTGTTTTTGCTTACCCCTCTGTTTGCCGTCACTCGAGTGCCGGCACATGTACGGGTACTATTTGTCCTTGCTTTATCCTTTGTAATAGTGATTGGTCTGGGTCTGACGCCAGTCGAGCCACCAACCACCTTAGGCGGATTGATGCATGCCATCGTCAACGAGTTAATCCTTGGTATGACCTTGGCTTTCGGGCTCTTCGCAGCATTCGGGGCGTTTCTGTTCGGGGGGAGGATCATCGATTTTCAGATGGGCTTCGGTGTCGCGAACCTGATTGATCCGGCCACCCAGACACAAGCGCCAATGCTCGGTACGGTGCTCAACCTGATGGCGGTGATGACCTTCTTTCTGCTAGATGGCCATCATCTATTGATTCGGGGATTGGTCTATTCGCTGCAGAAAATTCCACCCGGCAGTTCGTTGCAGGAAGTCGATGTGCAGGCGGTCATCGCCCAATTCGGTGTGATGTTTGTGTATGGCTTGGCCGTTATCGCGCCTGTGGTGGCGGTTTTGTTGATGCTGGATGTTGGGATGGCAGTGGCAGCACGCACTATGCCGCAGGTGAATATGTTCATTGTCGGCTTTCCCTTGAAAATATTTATCGGGTTGATGGTGTTAGCGATTTCGCTCAACTACATGGGGCCCTTGCTAGAGAAGGTTTACGCCTCGATATTTCTCTATTGGCAACAGGTGTACGGGTAAGTAAGTGGCAGAGCAACAGACGGAACAGGATCGCACAGAGCCGGCGACACCGACCAAGCTGCGTGACGCTAAGCGCCGCGGTCAGGTAAGCAAGAGTATGGAGGTAAACTCTCTATTCATCCTCTCGATGGGTGTCGCACTCTTCTATCTGCTTGGGGAGGGGATGGTCTCACGCCAATTGGCGCTGAGTCATGAGCTGTTCTCCAATGCTCATCGTATTCAGCTTGATCCGGTACAGTCCCTATTATTGTTTGAATATACGGTCGACTGGATGCTGTCGATCTTCTGGCCTCCAATGGCAGCACTGATAGTCATCTCCATACTGATGAACATAGCACAGACGGGACCTGTGTTTTCCTTTTACCCTCTCAAGCCTGATACGAGCCGTATCAATCCGGTTAACGGTTTCAAACGACTCTTCTCGGTAAGATTGCTGTTTGAGTCGCTCAAGACATTGATAAAACTGCTGCTCTTTGCCGGCGTACTCTATTTTGCTATCTCATCACTACTACCATCAATGATTGGTTTACTCGATCGCCACCCGGATAGCTATCCGCTCTATTTGGCAGACAAGGCCAACTCGATTGCCTTGAAGTTGTTGGCGGTTTTGCTCTTTATAGCATTGCTCGATCTGCTCTATACCCGTTGGGATTTTGCCAAGAGGATGCGCATGAGTCGTCGCGAGATCAAGGACGAGGTGAAACGACGCGAGGGCGATCCACAGATCCGAGCGAAGATCCGTGAATTACAGCGGGAGGCGGCCAAGCGGGCAGGTTCCTTGCGCAAAGTGCCCGATGCGGATGTTTTAATTACTAATCCGACTCATCTTTCCGTGGCCTTGGTCTACCAGCGTGGCGTGATGGCAGCACCTCAAGTCATTGCCAAGGGTGCGGGTGAGCTTGCATGGCGGATGCGGGAAGTCGCCAAGAATCACCATGTGCCAATCGTGGAAAATAAGGCTTTGGCAAGGCGTTTGTTCCAATCGGTGGATATCGATCAGCCGATTAGTGAAGAACTCTATCCTCTCGTAGCGAAGATTCTGGTGCGGATCCTTGCCAGTCGAAACGGCAATGCGGGAGGAATAGTAGCCGGTTAACGGCAATAACATTATGAATACACTTAAAGGGCTTCTCCGTAAACAGAGCGATCTGATTTTAGTGTTCGGTATGATCGGTATACTGATCGTGCTGTTTTCGCCGATACCATCGACGTTGCTGGATTTTCTGCTGATAATCAATCTCAGCTTTGCCATGCTGGTTTTGCTGTTGACCTTCTATGTGGATAAGCCGTTACAGTTTTCCACCTTCCCCTCAATTCTGCTTATCGCCACACTGTTTCGGCTCTCCCTCAATATCGCCGCTACCCGTTTGGTACTTGGGGATGCCTATGCGGGCGAGGTGATCGACGCAGTCGGTAACTATGTCGTCGGTGGCAACTATGTCATGGGGATGATTGTCTTCCTGGTGCTGGTGGTAGTGCAATATGTCGTGGTGACTAACGGTGCGCAACGGGTTGCGGAAGTAGCGGCACGCTTCACCCTCGATGCCATGCCCGGTAAGCAGATGAGCATCGATGCAGACCTGAACATGGGCTTGATCAACGAGCAGCAGGCCCAGGAGCGACGCAAAGATATTGAAAAGGAGGCCAACTTCTACGGTGCCATGGATGGCGCCAGTAAGTTCGTCAAGGGTGATGCCATCGCCGGTATCATCATCATTCTCATCGATATCATCGGTGGTCTGATCATCGGTGTCGCACAGATGGGAATGGAGTGGTCAGAAGCGTTGCGGCAGTTTACCTTATTGACCATCGGTGATGGCATCGTAACTCAGATTCCAGCTCTGGTAATCGCCACGGGTACCGGCATTATCGTCACCCGTGCCGCATCGGATGAGGCTCTTAGTCAGGCAGTCTCGAATCAAGTCACCAAATATCCAAAAATTTTGATCCTGATCGGCCTGACCCTGTTAGCGTTTATGCTGCTTCCCGGCATCCCCGCCTTTCCGGTATTTGTGGTATTGCTGATGGTTGCACTGGTCGCCCTCTACTCATTTCGCAAAAAAAGCTTACAACCTGAAGAGAGCGAGGTGCTCGATCCGGAGCCCGACGAGCAGGATCTCTACGCCATGCTGGCTGTTGATCCCATCGAGATTCAGGTCGGCCAGGGATTAGTCTCGCTATTCGGCGGTGACGACAGCCTGTTCATGGAGCGGATCGCGGTGTTCCGTAAACAGTTTGCTTTGGAGCAGGGATGTGTGATCCCCAAGGTTCGGGTTAAGGATAACAAGAAGTTGCCTCCACAGGGTTATGAAATTCATCTCTATGGCGCCAAGATCGGTAATGGCGAGGTGCTCAATGATCGCCTTTTGGCAATTAATCCCGGCCAAGTCAGGAAAACACTGGAAGGGATACAGACCAAGGATCCCACCTACGGATTGCCCGCCATCTGGGTGGTAGAGGATCAAGCCTCGTCAGCTCGCGAGTCGGGCTATACCCTGGTGGAACCGGCTATGGTGTTGATGACCCATCTGAGTGAGATCGTGCGCCAGCAGTCGTCCAATCTACTGACTCGGGCAGAGACAGAACGTTTGATTGAGAAGGTCAAGGAGCAGGATCCCGGGTTAGTCGAGGAACTGATTCCTGGTGTCATGAGTTATACCGATGTGCAGAAGGTGTTGCAAAATCTTCTGCGTGAAAAGGTTTCGATACGCAATATGACACTGATTCTCGAAGCCCTGGTCGATTATGGCAAACAGACCAAGGATTTCGATCAACTCACTGAGTTGGTGCGTCAGAAACTCGGTCCGTTGATCTGTCAGTCCCTGGCCAATAAAGAGGGTGCTCTAAATGTGTTACTGCTCGATCCCTCCATCGAACGCACTCTTTCGGCAAGTATTCGAATTGAGAAGGATCAGTCAAGGTTGACTATCGATCCCAACATGTCACAACAGATCCTCACCAAGATTGCCGCTAGCGTGGAGCAGATGATGCAATCCAATCTAATGCCGGTATTGCTCTGTGCGCCTGAATTGAGACGCCATCTACGTCACTATACCGAGCGGGTTATGCCCCACCTCTCGGTGCTCTCCATGTCGGAAGTTCCCCATGCTATCAACGTCAAGTCGTTCGGGATGGTGAGTCTATGAGTGTGACCCAGATAACACATCTTGTTCAGGGAGCTCTTGCCAAAGGTTCGGGGTGGTATGTCGAAGGTGATGCTTCATTTACCCGTACCCTGACTATCGGCCAGATACTCAAGGCAAAGGTTCTGCGTCACTATGAGGGAGGGCGCTATCTGGCGGAAATCGATGGTCAACAGAAAGTGGTTGACAGTACCATTCCACTGCGCGTCGGAGAGGTTCTTCATGGACGTGTGGCGGCTCTGGGCGATCGGGTACATCTGCAGCGTGTCGCAAGTGAGACGGGCAAGCAAGGTTCTCAGAATAGCACTAAGGGACAGCTGTTTGCCGACAGTGGGCAGTGGCTCGATGAACTGTTTGCTCAATACCAGGTAAACCTGAACTCAGTGGACCGGGCTATGTTGTTGCGACAAGCCTCTCGTGCCTCACAATCCCAAAACATGGCCCTTGCTGGATTGGTACTGAGCAAGCTTGGCACGCAAATTACACCTGAATTCTTGAATGCGCTCTACCGCATGTTGAATACAACCATGTTACGGGAATTGGTAGAGGGCATGGATAGTCCTAGTCGTCTGATGACGACTGAAGCCACACAAGTACAAGCCGGGTCTGATGAAGCAGTTCAACAGCTTGCGGCCTTGATAGAGAGTGGTCGTTTAGAACCCAGGCGTCTCAATGAAGAAACCCAGTCAAGGGATAGTCTGTCAGACACAGATGAACAGCTGTTACAACTCGGCGATAGGTCAACCGTGTCGGACGACTCTACCAAAGAGGACGCCAAACAGAAGTGGCATGGTCCCTATCAGGAGTGGGCATTGGGACAGCGTCTGCTCAACACCCAGAGTGACGGGTCGGTGAGTCATCGCTTGAGCCATTTTCCAATTTGGTTCGGTGATCGTCTGGTTGAGATCAGTGTTGCGCTCTTTTCTCAGCAGGAGCAATTCTGTAACGAGAACGGCATCCGTCATCGCCGTCTGGTTTTGTCGCTGGAGACAGCCAATCTTGGTCATCTGACTATGACCGTCAATCTTGCCGATCGTCATTTGCGTTTGAGTATGGTCACGGGAGAGGAGGCGGCAACAGAGCGTTTGGCACAGCATTTCGGTGAACTTCAAAAACAACTCGAAAGATATGGTTGGGAGATCGACGAAATCGATTATATCACCGAGGCAGCAATTGAAGACGGGGCAGCAGTAAGGGCGGTGGTCGAGCACCACATCACCCAGGACAGCTTGTCCAGGTTGATGTGACAGATGACTGATGAAGGACCGAACAAGGTTGTCGGCCTCAAATACGAGCCGGATCAGGGCTTGCCACGGGTAATCCTTAAGGGCGGAGGGAAGCTGGCAGAGGAAATTATCGCGGCGGGTAAGCGAACGGATGGACCGCCGTTAGTCAAGGACGAGCGATTACTGGAAGCGCTCTATCGACTCCCTGTCGATGGGGAGATCGGACAGGAACTGTTCGAATTGGTAGCGGCGTTACTGGTACATGTTTTTGCTATCGATGAACTAGCGAAGGAATAGAAGACATGGGCAGTGCCTTAACGATAACTGAAGCAAGCATGATTAATGGGATGAAACATCTCGATATCATCAGCCACAATCTGGCGAATGCCGATACCGTAGGCTATAAGCGGGAGTTGGCAGTAACACGGCCATTCAGTACCTACTTTCTCGAAGCGGAGGCGAATGCCCCTCGAGGTGGAAACCCCGGCATCACCAAGGCTACCGATTTCACGATTGGTGTGTCTCGCCATACGGGCAATCCATTGGACTTGGTCATCGAGGGTGATGGTTACTTCGCTGTCGAATCACCCCAAGGCACACTCTACACACGGCAGGGTAACTTCACACTGGATGCCGCAGGTTATCTTGTGACGACTGATGGATATCGGGTCGCCGGTGAAGGTGGTTCGATACGCCTAACTTCGGACCAACCACGCATCGACAAGGAGGGCGTGGTCTGGGAGGCTGGGGAGATGGTCGGCCGTCTCAACCTAACGCGCTTCTCTGATTCCCGACAGTTGGAAAAATTGGGCAGCGGCCTATTTCGGGCCGGAGCCGCAACTCCTTTACCAGAGACGGCGATGGGACCCGGATTACGTCAGGGATTCATCGAAACTTCCAATGTCAATGGGATGAATGAGATGGTCGATCTAATCGCCACCATGCGCCAGCTGGAGGGAGGACAGAAGGTCATTCAAGGTTATAGCGAGATGCTGGATCTAGCGATTCAGACCATCGCCGACATTTAATGCGCAGAGACGCTGAGGAGTCAAAATGATCGAATCATTAAGTATCGGCGCAAGCGGCATGCAGGCGCAACAGACCCAGATTGATGTCATTGCCAACAATCTGGCCAACGTCAATACCATGGGCTTCAAGAAGAGCCGGGTCGACTTCGAGGATCTGATGTACCGGGAGATGGCGCGCACCAGAAGCCAGCTGTTGCCGACTTTCGACTATGCACGTCCTGTCGGTGTTGGCGTCGGCATCTCTTCCACCGGCAAGGTCTTCACCAGTGGGGAGGTAAAGAAGACTGAGCGTTCGCTGGATCTGGCAATCCAGGGTGAGGGGTTTTTCGAAGTGGTTTTGCCGGATAACAGTTACGCCTATACCCGAAACGGAGCGATGCGGATCGACGGGGATGGCTATCTGGCCACCGCAGACGGATACCGCCTTAGCGGATTGATCCAAGTGCCCAGTGATGCGGAGAATATCTCCATCGAGAGTGATGGCAACGTATTGGCTCAGGTGGCCGATCAGGATGAACTGGTAGAGATCGGATCCTTGGATCTGATCCGCTTCATCAACGCCGGTGGACTCAGCCCGGTGGGTGATAATCTCTATCTGCCATCGGAGAACTCCGGAGACGGCTACTACGGAATTCCCGGCGAGGAGGGTTTTGGCAGCGTTCAGCAGGGTTACCTGGAGGCATCTAATGTCAATCTAGTCGAAGAGATGACCCAACTGGTACTGGCCCAACGGGCATACGAAATCAACTCGAAGATAGTTCAAGCCGCTGACGAGTTGCTTGGTATCGTGAACAATCTGAGGCGTTAAAGTGCTTAGACTGGGAGCAATGCTGGCGCTTGGATTGTCACTTGTGGTAGGGACAGTGGAAGCTGGCCGCACGCTGACTGGGACAATCGAAATCAACATGCGTGAACAAGTACGCCTGCAAGGCCGTACCTTCACGCTGGGTGATATTGCGCAATTGGATGGTGCGGATTCCAGACTTGTGTCAAGGCTGAAGCGTGTTCTCTTGGGACACACTCCACGGGCAGGTGTCACCTCGCAGATCGAGCGCGATGCCATCGCTTCGCGTATTGATCGTCTATCGCCGGGGATTTCAAAGCGGGTGGCCTGGAAGGGTGCATCCAAGACCCGTGTACAGGCTCAGCATCGCAGCTTTGACCGGCAAGCCTATCTTAATTCCGCACAACAGTTTCTCGAT
>JASFJX010000101.1:0-8830 GCA_050119385.1 Candidatus Thiodiazotropha sp.
CATTGGTACGATGGAATCGACTTTTACCCCAGGGCGTGGTGGTGTAAATACCCTCCAGAAACAACATGTGAAAATGGACATTCAGGTTCAGTGCGCCGCCAAACCGCTGGATCAGCGTCACCGCGCCGGTCTGCGCGCTCTTTCGGGTGAAGCCAGCTTTTTGGATCAAGTGGGCCGAGATGGCCCGGTACACGATCCCCAGTACCCGGCCCATCAGTTGCGGGCGGCTGGCAAACAAGAATCTCAGTTGAAATGGAAAGCTAGCACCCATTGGCGTATGGGCTGTTCTGGTAAAACCTCATCGACCAACAGGGCAGCACTTTCCGCCATACGCCTTGCACCGCAGCTTGGACAGAAGTCTCTTCGCTTGCATCTGAAGGCGACTAGATGTTCATGATGACATTCGGTGCATTGTACCCTTAGAAATCCATGCTCCAACCGACCACATTTAAGGTAATCGGCAAACTCCTGTTGTACATGAAAAGGCAAGGTTTTGCCCTGCGCCGCCATCACTTCCCTGAACTCGGGATAGTGTTGCTCAACGATCTGGTATAGTAGCGTCTGTTCCGGCTGGTGACGCCGATATGGCGGCCCGGATGGTGCGACGTTCCTGGTCGCGACGTGAGACATATTGCTCTCCTTTCCATGGAGATACTAATATTCTCATAATGTTCTCATGCTGTATAGATGAACACTTGATCCCTGCCGCTGCCAGACATTATCTGTCAGTGCCACCTACTCGAGGGTTGGCCGTGATTCCAACCAAATCCGCCAAAATACTACTTAACATTTCTTTCTACGTCGTTTATGATGCCGAGGAAGGTATTTAATGAATTCTGGGGCATGTTTATAGACATATTGATAGATTGCCTCATGAGAGACAGTTTTTAGATTCTGTTCAAGCTCAATACGTCCAGAGATGATTTCAGGTGACCATCCTAGCGATAGCTTTTCTCTCACATATTGACGCGTCTCTGCAGATTTAAACGGTCTACGACGACTTCGTTGTTTCATGCGCAGACTATAGTAGTACTGCGCTGGGTGAGGGTAGTAAGTTGGCACATAATAGTCAGTTTTGTTTCTTCGAACCTCACGACTAATCGTTGTATGGGATCGCTTGAGAAGCCTGCCAATTTCACGTATGGATTTTTTATCACAATGATACCACTCAAATAGTCTCAGCCTCTCCCATATGCATAAGTGCGAATATTGTCTGCCCATAATTACCTCCATGTAATCAAGCTATTATATCACAGGTGGTGCACTTCATTTTTGAATACAGGCGGGTGACACTCACTATTTATTCATTAGATAACCGATTAAAAATCAATGAGAAACGAGGGGGCATCAAATCAAGCAATTCCTGGAAACCTATTAATTCTGGGTAATGCGGGTGGTCAAATATGAATGGAAGCAGGAGAGAGCCTTGGGCTCCTGCAAAATAATGCGCCTGTTTAGCCTCAATATGATCGATGTCCTGATAAAGCTCTATTCCATTGTTTTATAGTCAGTCGTGGCAAGTTCATACTCACCGACATGAGCACCAACGGTACCTATGTGGAAGCCAGCAACCAGCCGCCCATCTTCCTGCGACGCGAGGCTTTGCCGCTGCTGGGCAGCGGCAGGATCGGACTCGGCGAACCCATTTCCGACGGCAACCGGCACATCCGGCAACCGGCACATCATCAACTACGACTACACCTGACGACCGGACGCGTTTCGATACCTGAGCTCACCAGACAAGCCGTGAGTACACCACAACAGCTCATCGCTGCGGCAAGTCGCACCGTGAACACTCCGATATCTCACGACTCTCCTCGCTCGCTCTCCCCTCAAGCCTGCATCTGCGTCACCTGTTCCAACGCATCGCGCAGGGCGTCGATACGCTTCTGGTGCATGTGCTGGGCTTGGAACTTGCCGATCACTCCCTGCCTGTTGAGTGTCTTGAGCACGGCGGGACGGCAGCCCACCAGCAGCACCCGGCGCCCCCGGCTCTGGGCATCGTAAATGATATCGTCCAGCGCCCGGGTGGCGGTGAAGTCGATCTGGGGCATGTCGCTGAGGTCCACCACCAGCACGTCGTAGTGATCGAACTGGGCCATCTGGCGGGCCATGCCCTTGGCAGCGCCGAAGCTCATGGGGCCGCCGATATGGAATAGCAGGATGCGCCCACCGGCCTGCTTGAATATGGCCTTCTCCTCTTCGCTGAAGGGACTCGCCTCGTCCACCTCACGCACGGTATTGATGCTCTCCAGCTGCAGGTCGACCATGCGCTTCATGAACACCATGCCGGCCATCGCCATACCCACCGCCACCGCGATGATGAGGTCGACAAACACCGTGATGCCTAGCACCACCAGCATGATCACGATGCCGGTCATGGGCGCCGAGCGGATGCGCTTGAGATAATCCCAATCGATGATATCGGTACCGACCTTGATCAGGATGCCCGCCAGTACCGCATTGGGGATATTGCTCGCCAGGCCGCCTGCGCCGAGCACGATAGCCAGCAGCACCAGCGCATGCAGGGCACCGGAGATGGGCGTTTTGCCGCCGGCCTTGACGTTGACCACGGTACGCATGGTAGCGCCGGCGCCGGGCAGGCCACCGAACAGACCGGCGATGGTATTGCCTATGCCCTGACCGATCAGTTCACGGTCCGATTTATGGTAGGTGCGGGTGATGTTATCGGCCACCAGGGAGGTGAGCAGCGAGTCGATGGCGCCCAGGGCCGCCAGGGTCAGCGCCGATTTCAGCATGTCCGGCAGCAGCACCAAGGTGAAGCTGGGCGCCTGGAGATCGGGCAGGCCCCTGGGGATGTCGCCCAGTATCTTGACATCGCCCCCCTGCATGAAGAGCAGATAGGCCAGGGTGCCAAGGATCAGTGCCACCAGGGGCGAGGGGATCAGCTTGCCGAGGGACTTGGGCATGAAGTAGACGATCACCAGCGCCACACCACCGAGCAGAAGGGCGTCCGGCACCATGCCCTGCAGCGCAGCCGGCACCGCCTGAGCCGAAGCCATCGGACCCGGCTGGGCATCGAAGCCGAGCAGCGGCGGTAACTGCAGCAGGATGATGATCACGCCGATACCGCTCATGAATCCGGAGACCACCGGATGGGGCACCAGCTCGATGAACTTGCCGATCTTCAGCAGACCACCGAGGATCTGGAACAGCCCACCCAGCATGACAACGGTGAAGGCCAGCGCAGCGCCGCGGGCCGGATCCTCGGGAAACATGCCGGTGTAGTGGGTGAAGATGGTCGCCATGACCACCGTCATCGGTCCGGTGGGACCGGAGACCTGGGAGGGCGTGCCACCAAACAGGGCGGCGAAGAAACCGACACAGATGGCGCCGTAGATGCCGGCAATCGGGCCTGCTCCGGAGGCAACACCCATGGCCAGCGCCAGCGGCAGGGCCACCACCGCCGCGGTCAGGCCGCCGTAGATGTCGCCACGGAGGTTCTTGAAATGTAAACCATTGATCAGTTGCATTGCAGTGTCCGTAAATACGTTGAACATCGGAAAACACCACGGCGCGGCGGCACGACCTGAGCGATCGCGGCAAGCGAGCAGAATGCAGGAGGGGGAAATCGTCTGTCCGAATCCGTTGGAATCGCGCCCCGGAAAAGAATAGGGCGACCCGGTACAACTTCCTCACGGAACCGTCCGGCCCGGTGAAAGCGGGTAATTCTAGCAAAATTCAGCTCTTCGCCATAGCCAGCCTGACGGCGAGTGGATGACCGCTCATCTGTGCGGCAATCCGCACCCTACATATTGATGGCTGTAGGGTGCGGCTTGCCGCACCGAAGCCATCCCGGTCACTGCAAAACTCAGGTGAAAGCCTGCAGGCGCAACACACCCTGAATCCGATCGCGAAGTATCGCAGGCAGCTTCGCCTCGTCCGCAAAGTCACGCCGGCGCGAAACTGTTCTGCGTACCTCTTCGATGATGGCCTCCGCCCGACCCCGCTTCATCGAGGCGGCCCGTGCGCAGGCCTTGAAATCCTCCATGATGAAGTCGTCGCGCTTGCCGTTGATTGTCATCTGATGGCTCGCGGTCCAGGCGCCGGTAGGATTGTAACTGTAGGTGAGATCGAAGGCGGGGGAGAGCGACCATCTGCCCGCCTTGTCCATCAGAAAGGCAATGTTCTTGACGTGGTCGTCCTGGTTGCGCGCAATGACGTTGAAGACCATGCGGCGAAACTGCTCCTCGATGGCGCTCATGGGCAGCCCCAATTGGCGGATCAACAGCAGTGCCTGCTCATAGCCAGGTATGCATCATGCCCCTCTTCCAGCCTGCCGGTTACGGTACTTACCAGATGATGTACCCTGGAAAAACTCTCAACCTTAAACAAAGAAGGAACCTCAATGCTGCCCGGGTAACAACTCTTTCCCAGATCATTACGCAACAGGTCAATGATCATAAGGTTCTCAGCTCGATCCTTCTCGCTATTCTGCAGTTCCTCAGACAAACGCCTATCTTCAGTCTCATCCCGTGAGCGCGGCTTGGTTCCCTTGATCGGTCTGGTCTCAACACATCCAGCAGCGACCAGTAAAAAACGTTCCGGTGAACTTGACAGTATCTGACCATATGGGGTGTTTATATAGGCCCCGAAAGGGGCCGGATTAATGGCGCGGAGATTCTTGTATGCACACCAAGGATCGCCCTGACAATTCACGCTAAACATCTGTGCGAAATTCACTTGGTAACAATCACCATCGTGGATATATCGTTGAATGCGTTCAAATGCGAGGTATAAGAAGAATAAACACAATACCCCCCGTATATCAAGGTAGAAAAACAGGATCAGAAACCCACCGATGACGCTAATCTACCGACCACCATTCATTCAATGTACTGAATTATTCGGTCGAATTTACGCTCTTTTGCTTTTTCCAGGTCCTTGCTATTTATCAGGCAACAAAAAGCTGGGCAACCCGTTAGAGGTTACTGTGATTTACTTCAAAGGTTGCTGAGCGAATCTAGCTGCTAGGCAAACCATGCCGTATTTGGCGAGGCCCGTGTAGTGGGCAGCAGCTTTGGCGGTGGCGGCAATGCGCCCTTAGCCTGTAGATGATTCAGTATCTTTTCAATAACCACTGGATCCTCGATACAGGCGATCACGCGGGCTTCGCCACCACACTTCGGGCAAGTCGATACATCGATATTGAACACACGCTTCAGGCGCTGCGCCCAGGTCAAAGCTTGGTGGCGCTGTTCGGGTGTTTTGTCTTCGCCCTCTGGATGGGAGCGACCCTTGCCCTGAACCACCAATGATTTGGGAATCTAAGGCACTAAGTAGCAAAAATATCAGAATTTATAAAGTTAGTTCGACTAACCTTTCTTGTCTTTCAAAGGGTGATAGTCTAGCTTTACGAGTATAGTAGACGGTCGTCTCCTTAGGCATTCCTCTTAAATTTAGATGGGCTTTCACCCTAAGCTTGGGGTCGCCAACAGATGGCCGCGCGCATGACGCAGGGACGCCAAGATTTTAATCGGCGCTTGCAGATAGCCACTATACAAAACGACCAATTTGAATATCCCTTTTTCTATAGACGCTGAGTTTAGGCAGTCGCCTGGTAGAGAAACCTCTACCCTCGGCTGGATCATTCGTATATTGAGCATCGCGGTTGCAATCTTTGTCGCGGCCAAACTCACTCAGTTCCTCACCACACCACCAAGTAATGCGTCGCCGGTATGGCCAGGTGCGGGTATCGCATTGGCGGTGACGATATTGTACGGTCCGCGAGCACTCGTTGGGGTTTTTCTCGGTGTTGTGGCTTATGAGTATCAACTCTTTGCGGTCACCGCGGGTGAACTTGCTATTGGCAGCGTACTGATGCTTGCTTGCGGGCTGGGAATCGGTGCTTGTGTTCAGGCGCTGGTTGGTACGGAGCTGATCAGACACGTGATTGGTCCGCTACCCCGCCTCGTCCGTGATGGCGAGATTCTGCTCTTCCAACTGTTCGGTGGTCCGATTGCCTGCGCGGTCTCAGCCAGCATTGCTATGAGTGTGCTGTGGTCGTTTGGTATCGTCACAACGGCCAATCTGGCTGTGAGCTGGTTGACCTGGTGGGTGGGTGACGTTATCGGCGTGACAATTTTTGCGCCGCTAACGCTGGTCTTTATCAATCATGACAATCCGCTGTGGCGTAGACGCAAGACCAATGTTGCGCTGCCCATGTTGCTGTTGCTGCTGCCGGTGATTGCGCTTTATTCCTATTCGAACGTCAAGGAAGAGGAGCGGAAACAACTTAAGTTTCATGAGCAGATCCAGACTTACCACAGCAGTTTAATACGTGAATTTGAGACGCATCTCGAAATCCTGGACTCCCTGAAAAATCACTTTGACGCCAGCTTGAGTGCAACGCGTGATGAGTTTCGCATTGTTACCCGGACAGCGGTTGAAAAACACCAGGGCATACAGGCGCAGGAATGGATTCCAAGGATAAGTCACAAGCAACGCACGAAGTTCGAGCGTTCACTGCTCGGCGGTAGACCGATACGACAACTTGATAGCAATGGCATTCTACAACCAGCAGATATCAGGTCGGAATACTACGCCATTCAACTTATTGAACCGCGCGACAATAATGATTCGGCCTTCGGATTCGATGTCACCAGTAATCCGATCGCCGCTGAAGCGTTGTTCCGTGCCCGGGACACTGGTCAGGCAGCAGCTACGGCGCCTCTGCGGCTAGTGCAGGAATCCGCGGATGAAGTGGGTATAGTGCTCTATAAACCGGTATACCGGACCCCGTCCTCTCCTATGGGTCTTGAGCAACGCAGGGAATCGATCATCGGCGTTGTCGCCCTAGTATTTCGCATGCGAAGTCTCATCGAGACAGCGGTACCTGCCATCAGCAAGGAGGGGATAGCGGTGCGTCTGCTCGACCTTACCGGAGACGCTACCCCACGGGTTCTCTACAGTAACTATGATGGTGAATTCCAAAATCCTACCTATGCACTGGTTGAAAGATATCCCTTCGATATAGCAGGGCGGCATTGGCAACTGGAGTATGTCACCACCCCCGTCTTTGTTGCTAAAAATACTACCTGGTCAGTATCGGTGGTATTGATCAGCGGCCTTTTGGTCACGGCGCTACTGGGTACCAGACGTTTAATGTTGAGCGGACGTACACTGTACATGGAAGAGGAGGTTAAAGAGCGCACGGCAGAGTTGAGCAGCGAGGTGATTCAGCGCCGCGATGCCGAAAGACAGTTACGCCTGGTACTGGAGGGTGCCAACCTGGGTTTCTGGGACTGGAACTATCAGACGGGAGAGCAGTGGGTCAACGATCGCTGGATGGAGATCCTGGGCCTGCAACGGGGCGATCTCAAGAATGAGGTCAGCGACTGGTCGGATCGCATACATCCTGATGACAAGGCGAAAGTCGAAAAAATTGTCGATCAACATATCAGGAGTAACGAAAGCTATGTGGCGGAATTCCGGATGCAACATCGGGATGGCCATTGGGTTTGGATCCAGGGCTCCGGCGCAGTGGTCAGCCACGACCCGGTATCCAATGAACCCCAGAGACTGTGTGGTACCCATCAGGATATCACCGAGCGCAAGCAGCAGGAGGAGCATATCCTGCGTCAGGCACATTTCGATTCGCTAACCGGACTACCCAATCGATTTCTATCCCTGGACAGGCTCTCCCAGTTGATCAACGAAGCAGATCGTAGCAAAGATAAGATAGCCGTGTTGTTTCTGGATCTTGATGGTTTCAAGAAGATCAATGACACGATGGGCCACGCTGCAGGTGACAAGCTTTTATTTGAGACGGCATCACGTCTACAGGCAGGGGTACGCAGTAGTGACACGGTGGGACGCCTGGGCGGAGATGAATTCATTATTCTGCTCGGTGGTCTTTCCGAAGTAACCGATGTTCAATCGGTGGCGGAAGTGTTGCTCGAAAAATTCATTCATGCCTTTAAGATCGACAGCAGGGAGTTGGTTCTCACTGCGAGCATCGGCATTTCCATCTACCCGGACGATGGCGAAAATCTAACGGAATTACTGAGTAACGCCGACTCCGCCATGTATCACTCAAAAGAGCTAGGGCGTAACACTTATTCCTTTTTTACGGATGAGATGAATCAGGGCGTTTCACGGCGTCTGCTGTTGGAAGAACAGTTGCATGGCGCATTGAGTCGTGGTGAGTTCAGTCTCTGTTATCAGCCCAAAGTAGAGCTGGTCAGCAGCAAAGTCGTTGGCGCCGAGGCTCTGTTGCGATGGCACAATCCTGCCCTGGGCGAGGTCTCACCTTTAGAATTTATACCTATTGCCGAGCAAACCGGGCTTATCGTACCCATCGGTAGGTTCGTGCTGACCGAGGCGCTTGGCATGGCGGTGTCTTGCAAAGAGAAGTTTGGCAATTCATTCGAAATGGCTGCCAACCTCTCACCCCGCCAGTTCCGTGACCCGAACTTCGTGACATCCATTGAAGAGGCCATCCGGCAGTCCGGTATCTCGGTAGCACCACTGGAGCTTGAAATCACCGAAGGGGTTTTGATGAATGGTCATGCCTACATAAACGATGCATTGGCGGCCTTGAGTGACCTGGGAGTGAGTATTGCCATGGACGATTTCGGTACCGGTTATTCTTCACTTAGCTACCTGCGAAGTTATCCGTTCGATGTGCTCAAGATTGACCGTGAGTTTATCCATGACATCAGTGATGACCCCGCCGATCGGGAGTTGGTCAACGCCATCATCGCAATGGCGCACGGTCTGGGGTTGAAAGTGGTTGCCGAGGGTGTGGAGACAGAAGAGCAGCTGAGATATCTCTTATCCCAGGGATGTGATTATGGCCAAGGATATT
>JASFJX010000102.1:0-8784 GCA_050119385.1 Candidatus Thiodiazotropha sp.
CAGTCCACGTGGGCATAGTGACGCTTCTCTGACTCATACTCCACATGGGAGGTCGCGATGGTGATACCACGCTCCTTCTCCTCCGGTGCATTGTCAATCTGGTCAAAGGCACGTTGCTCGCCACCAAATTTGGCCGCTTGTACCGTGGTGATGGCCGCCGTCAGCGTGGTCTTGCCGTGGTCTACATGACCAATCGTGCCCACATTGACATGCGGCTTTGTGCGTTCGAATTTTTCCTTGGACATGAGTGCTCTCCAGGTTCTCTATTTTGTATAAAGATTAAATTCGCGCGCTTCCGCACGCCGTCGTCAAATGGAGCCCAGAAGCAGATTTGAACTGCCGACCTCACCCTTACCAAGGGTGTGCTCTACCAACTGAGCTATCTGGGCAAAAATTCACCTACAATCCCTTGCCACCCTAAGGGGCAAGCCCGCCGGGATCACAACGGACAGCAGCGCTGTTCACAGCACTGCCGCCATCTGCACAACAAGAAGTACAGAATTCTAAAATTTGGAGCGGGTGATGGGAATCGAACCCACGTATTCAGCTTGGAAGGCTGAAGTTCTACCATTGAACTACACCCGCGCAGCCAAGCGACGTTTCGCTCACCACAACCGCTTACCTAAAAATCCCTATCCTTGTCGAACCTCTATATCGGTTCGTATCCTCCCCTGTTAAAACAGCTTGGAGGATCATTCGAGTCATACGGCCAGGACCGCTGTTTACCCGTTTTCACCTGGTGGAGGGGGGAGGATTCGAACCTCCGAAGGCGGAGCCGTCAGATTTACAGTCTGATCCCTTTGGCCACTCGGGAACCCCTCCAAGCGAGAGCCGGGCATTCTGACGCCTAGACAGAGCAAAGTCAATACAACATTACAACATTCCAAACATTTTTTTGTCTATTGCCTATGCCGCTAGTAACCTTTACCGATCGGCCCTGAAGAGAGTATCGGAACACAATCGAACTGGCCAGAACACTAGACATGCTGCTTCTGCCTGTTTGATGCACTTCAAACTATGGGTTTCTGTCCCATGATCACCATACATGATGGGTAAGAGAATACTTGCAGTGAACGCGAATTACCTTTATTACTACTGAGATATGTATATCTACCACAAAATTAAGCAACTCCTCATCGTGCCGAGCCTCCTGCTCTCCGCTTGCGCCACCAATCCGACAAGCACATCAGGACTCCCGGCCACCCCGGAAGATGAGAAACAGCAGATCCCACAAAGCTATGCGACAGATGGTCTAAGTGGAGATTTGATCTACAACACCCTCACCAGTGAAATAGCTGCCCAACGCGGACACAGCAAGCTTGCCTTGGAACACGCACTGCAGGCGGCCAAAGAGTCTCGGGATGAGAGCGCCGCGGAGCGTGCCACCGGCCTTGGCCTGCAGGCGAATATGCCGGACGCGGCACTGGAAGCTGCAACACTCTGGGTGGAAATCTCACCAAAATCCCTTAAGGCGCACCAAATTACATCAGTCCTCTATATCCGCGAGAACAATCTGAGCCAGGCGATAGACCACCTGCAACAGGTGGTGGAAATCGCAAACAGTCAGGGACACTCCGGCTATTTACAGGCAGCAGCCATCGCGGAAAAATCCGTCGAACCAGACCAGGCATTGCTTATTATGCAGCAGCTGGTCAGTGACGAGAATCAGGACCCGAAAGCCTTTTACGCCTTGGCCTTAACCGCCTATCGCGCTCAACAGAGCAAGCTTGCGCTCGATTACGTCGACCGTTCCATCGCACTTGACTCCACCTCTACACAGAGCCTGATCCTGAAGACACAAATCATCTTCTCAATGGACCAAAAAGCCCAGGGGTTGGCATTTATCGAACAGGCATATCTCAACGCCACCAATGACACCCAACTGGGTAAAGCCTACGCCAGAATGCTGCTTGAAATGCATAAGACGGAAGAGTCTCTCGGCATTTATGAGTCTCTTCACGAACAGGATCCTGACGATAGCGACATAACCTTCTCCCTCGGCATCATCAATCTGCAGCTAGAGCGTTATCAAGATGCCGAAGCCTACCTGAAAACCCTCGTGGATAAGCGGCAAATGCGTGATCAAGCAAGCTTCTATCTGGGCATGATTGCAGAGGAGGAGGATAATCCCGATGAGGCTTTGAGCTGGTATAGCCGGGTGGGAGGAAAAAATCTTATCGATGCACAGATTCGAATCGCCAAAATCCTAGCTGACCAGGGTAACCTGAATCAGGCCCGTGAAACCCTGCAGCGACTTCGCATCAGCCAGAGCGCACACGAGGTTAAATTCTATATCATAGAAGCTGAGTTACTACGCGAAGCAAGGGATTACCAGACCGCCCACCAGGTCTATACCAAAGCGCTGGAGATTTACCAGGACGACATCGACCTGCTCTACGCCCGGGGTTTGAATGCGGCGGATCTTAAACGCATCGACCTGCTGGAGAACGACCTGCGGAAAATTCTCGCCTCCCAGCCTAAACACGCCGATGCATTGAATGCCCTCGGCTATACCTTAGCGGATCAAACCGACCGTCTGGAAGAAGCCAAGGGCTATATTGAGCAAGCCCTGGCATTAAAGCCTGAAAGCCCTGCCATTCTCGATAGTATGGGCTGGGTAGAATTTCGCATGGGCAATCTCGATAAAGCATTGGAGTACCTCAACAAGGCCGCCGAAATCAGCCCCGATGCCGAAATCGCCTCTCACTTGGGAGAAGTACTCTGGCATTTAGGTCAGCAGCAGCGCGCCATCGAAGTGTGGAAAGAAGCCAATGAGCAAGATCCTGACAATCGCTTTATCAAGCCGGTCATGGAGCGTCTCGGAGTCAGTAACTGATTCGTTTCGGCATGTTATATGTCTAATGAAAGCCGGCTCTATCCTGCCCCCGCGAAGCTGAACCTGATGCTGCGTATAACCGGCAGGCGCAGTGACGGCTATCACCAGTTGCAGACCGTGTTCCAATTTCTCGATATCCATGACCGAATTGAGATTAAACGGCGCGATGATGACCAGATCATCCTACACGACGACATACACAATATTCCACCATCGCAAAACCTCTGCTACCGCGCGGCGCGACAACTGCAATTGGCAAGCGACTCATGTCAAGGCGCTGAAATCACATTGAAAAAACATCTCCCCATGGGGGGTGGACTTGGCGGGGGCAGTTCGGATGCAGCAACGACTTTGGTTGCCCTCAATCAGCTATGGGGACTTTCACTCAATCAGGCTGAGTTGAAAAAAATTGCCTTGACCCTTGGTGCCGATGTTCCGATTTTCATTCATGGCAAGGCCGCGTGGGCTGAAGGCATCGGCGAGGAATTGACAGATATCGACCTGCCGGAGAAGTGGTATTTGGTCCTGCAACCACCATGCCATATCTCTACTGGAGAGATATTCAGCCAACCTGATTTGACACGCAACTCCCCCCGGATCACAATACGCGCCTTTCTGCAGGGTGATTGTCGAAATGACTGTCTACCCTTAGTACGCAAGCGCCACCCTGAAGTGGCGCAGGCACTGGACTGGCTGAACCAGTTTGCCGATGCCCGACTTACCGGCACCGGCGCCTGTGTATTCGCCGCCTTTGCTGATCAGCAGCTGGCTCGCAACCTGCTTCAGGAGAAGCCGACGAGTCTGAATGGTTTTGTTGCGCGAGGAATTAACCATTCCCCGCTACTGGAGTTTTCCAGCCCAAACTGAGTTAATTGGGGCGTCGCCAAGCGGTAAGGCACTGGGTTTTGATCCCAGCATTCGTAGGTTCGAATCCTGCCGCCCCAGCCACTTCATTGCAATCCACTGTCCGATAAGGGGATCACACCGTGTCTGCCACTGCCATGATGGTCTTTTCCGGAAACGCCAATCCGGAACTGAGCGCTGAAATTGTAGCCCACCTCAGCCTCCCACTTGGAAAGATGCAGGTCGGCCGCTTCAGCGATGGTGAAGTCATGGCGGAGATCCATGAGAATATACGTGGCCGCGATGTGTTCATCGTCCAGCCCACCTCTGCACCCACCAATGAAAACTTGATGGAGCTGCTGGTGATGATCGATGCCATGCGCTGGTCATCCGCCAAACGCATCACAGCCGTGATTCCCTATTTCGGTTATGCCCGCCAGGATAGACGCCCCCGATCGGCCCGGGTGCCGATTACCGCCCGTCTGGCAGCCAAGATGATCAGCACCGCAGGGGCTGATCGCGTTTTGACCGTAGACCTGCATGCCGATCAGATTCAGGGCTTCTTCGATATCCCGGTGGACAATGTCTACGCCTCACCGATTTTGCTGGGAGATTTATGGCGCCAGAAACATCCGGATATCGTCGTTGTCTCCCCCGACGTAGGCGGCGTGGTTAGGGCACGGGCGCTGGCCAAACGACTGGATGATGCGGAGTTGGCCATCATCGACAAACGCCGACCCAGGCCTAACGAAGCCAAGGTGATGAATATTATTGGCAGCGTGGAAGGACGAAGCTGTATTCTCATCGATGACCTGGTGGATACCGCAGGCACCCTATGCCAAGCTGCCACCGCCCTGAAAGAGCATGGTGCGGCCAAGGTTGTGGCCTACTGCACACACCCTGTACTCTCCGGACCCGCGGTCACCAATCTTAGCAACTCTCAACTCGACGAGCTGGTGGTAACCAACACGATCCCCCTCTCCGAAGAAGCTAAGCAATGCACACCCATTCGCCAGGTGAGCATAGCAGAGCTGCTTGCGGAGACAATGCGTCGTATTTCAAACGAGGAGTCTGTCAGCTCCCTTTTCATCGACTGATCATGTGCCACACTCTTCAACCGATCCACGGCCCTCCTGGCCTGGTCAGCACATTGTAAATCGCTAAAACCCTAGACAAAGGCCACTGGCGCCAAAGCTGGAACTGTCTCGCCGTTAACCTCTGCGGAGCAGCTCCCATTTTTTTTACAACAGGTAACCACCTTCCATCGTGGAGACAACCATGACCGATCGCCATGACATCGATCTCGATGCTGAGATCAACCTTTCCGCATTGACCTACCATGAGCAGCCACAACCCGGCAAAATCGCCATTCAGGTCACTAAACCGAATCAGAGTCAGCGTGACCTCTCACTGGCCTACACCCCGGGAGTCGCAGAGCCTGTGAGGCGGATCAATACGGATGCACAGAACGCCTATCGTTATACCGCCAAAGGAAACCTGGTTGGGGTGATTACCGATGGCAGCGCGGTGCTCGGCCTCGGCAACGTGGGCGCCCTTGCGGGAAAGCCCGTCATGGAAGGCAAGGCGGTACTGTTCAAACACTTTGCCGATATCGATGTCTTCGACATCGAAGTCAACGCTAAGCGTCCTCAAGAGTTCATTGAAACCGTGATGCGAATTGCACCGACCTTCGGCGGCATCAATCTGGAGGATATCGCTGCGCCACAATGTTTCGAAATCGAGCAATCATTGATCGAACAGCTCGATATACCGGTCTTTCACGACGATCAGCACGGCACCGCCATTATCGCTGCAGCGGGCCTGTTGAATGCCCTTGAACTACAAGGAAAATCCCTGGATGACGTTAAATTCACTATCCTCGGAGCCGGAGCAGCGGGGATTGCTATCGTGCGCCTGTTAACCACCATGGGTGCACATCGCAACAACTTCTATGTAGTCGATCGCGGTGGCGTTATCCATACCCAGCGAAAGGATCTGAATCCCTTCAAATGGGCGGTAGCGGCGGATACCGACAAACGCACGCTGGCTGAGGCGATGCAGGGTTGTGACATCTTTATCGGCGTCTCCGGCGCCAACCTGGTCACCAAGGAGATGATCACAAGCATGACAGATAAGCCGATTATCTTCGCTCTCTCCAATCCGGTACCTGAAATCCGGCCGGAGGTTGTGGAGAGTCTGCGGGATGATGCCATCATGGCCACGGGACGTAGCGATTATCCCAACCAGGTTAACAATGTGCTGGGATTTCCCTACATCTTTCGCGGTGCCCTGGATGTTCGTGCGACACGCATAAACGAGGATATGCAGATCGCCGCAGTGCATGCCCTCAGGGCGCTGACCCATGAAAAGGTACCCGGCGAAGTGTTGGAGGCCTATGGGCTTGAGTCCCTGGCCTTCAGCCCTGACTACATTATTCCCAAGCCTCTCGATCCCCGTTTGAAGGAGAGGGTCTCAGCCGCCGTGGCCCAGGCGGCCATCAGCAGCGGTGTCGCTCAGGCGCCCTATCCGACACACTACCCAGCCTGAATCCGTGAGTTCAGATAGGGCCGACATCTTCAGCATAGGGACTGGAAATATCTGCCAATCCTGTTAGAATCCCGCGTCCGCTGTGATACAGCGTTACGGCGTCGCTTTGGTCGCGAAACGGCGCATCCCTATTTAACGAACACTACAGATACGGAGTCAACCATGTCTGCCAATTTTGAAATTAACGCCCAATCTCGGGGCGATGCAGGGAAAGGTGCGAGCCGCCGCCTGCGTCGTTCCGGTCAAGTACCGGGTATAGTTTACGGCGCCCACAAAGAGCCGACGATGATCAGTGTCCCTCACAATGAACTGGTTCATTCGTTGGAGAGCGAGGGATTCTACGCTAATCTTTTGGATCTGAAACTCGACGGAAAGACAGAAAAGGTGGTGCTCAAGGACCTTCAGCGCCATCCGGCCAAGCCTTTCATTCTTCATGTGGACTTCCAGCGTATACAGGCTGACGAAAAGATTCGTCTGCATGTGCCGATCCACTTTATCAACGAATCGGCCTGTCCCGGTGTCAAGTCCGGTGGTCAGGCGAGTCATGTGATGAGTGACTTAGAAATCACCTGTCTGCCTAAGGATCTGCCGGAATTCATCGAGATCGACATGTCCGATCTGCAGATGGGCATTACACTGCATGCCTCTGAAGTGAAACTGCCCGATGGTGTCGAGCTGGTCACTCACGAAGCCAAAGAGGATCCAATCGTTCTCACCATTCATACCGCGCACACCACCGAAGTGGAGCCGCGTGACGAAGAAGGTGCTGAGGGCGGCGAGGAGCCTCCAGCGTAGTTTTAGATTGAAGGGGGGGCTTATACCCCCCCGCCCGCACGCGGCAGAGGCCCTAATCCCATTCTGTATCGCAATAGGGAACCGGGAAAGCGAATCCAATAGTGGTACACCACCCCATCAAACTTATCGTCGGCCTGGGGAATCCCGGACCGGATTATCAAGAAACCCGCCATAACGCGGGATTCTGGTTTGTCGACAGGTTGGCCCAACAACATCACCAATCTTTTCGTAATGAGTCGCGCCATCACGGTCTGGTGTGCAAACTGGCTCTCAACGGTGGTGAGATACGCCTTTTGAAACCCACAACCTTTATGAACCGAAGTGGTCAGGCAGTATCCAGTCTGGCAAACTATTTCCGCATAGCGCCCAGCGAAATCCTTGTGGTGCACGATGAGCTTGACCTGGATCCGGGCCAGGCACGCCTCAAGACAGGTGGCGGACATGCAGGCCACAATGGTCTAAGGGATATCATGAGCGCCCTGGGCAGCAGGGATTTCAATCGCTTACGCATTGGCATCGACCATCCCGATGACCGAAGCATTGTCGTGAATTATGTCTTGGGACGCCCATCAAAAAGCGATCGAGAGGCAATCGACAATGCCATTGCAGATGCTATCGAGTGCCTCGATGAAGTCGTCAAAGGTGAATTGAACAAGGCGATGAATCGTTTGCACAGCAGTCGTTAGCCGTTATTTCCGCTTGAGCAATAATTGCTTAATTATCATAATAATTTCAATAACATATATCATTTCCAGCAAGAACCGCACAGCGCCCCCCACAATCCAGTGACGAGCATTGGGCTGGCAATATATTAATAAATGCTTATAATCTAACCTAGATATCCGACTTCAGGAGTGAGTTTTTCATGAAAGGGCGAATTCAGGCATTTTGCATCCTGATCATCTGCAGTTGTGTGAGCCTGGCCAGTGAGTCTGAACAGGAAGCTGTCGATCTGTTGAGAAAAACTGAAGCGCTGATGCGCTCCAGCGGCACCGTTGCTGAATACCAGGTTGATATCATTCGGCCTGACTGGCGTCGCACGATGTCATTCCGCAGTCACGACGACGTCACCAACAACCGCTTCCGCATGGAGATCCTCTCCCCACGCAAGACCAAGGGTACCGTCTATCTCAAAGTCAAGAATATTCTCTCCATGTATCTGCCTAAACTTCGTAGACAGATCAATATCTCACCGGCAATGATGCAAGACCCCTGGATGGGTTCCGATTTTAATAATCAGGACCTGTTGGAGACAGACTCCCTTGTCGATCAATACAGTCATCGCATCATTCAGCGCGAAGGAGTTGGGGAACAGGCTGTTGTGACAATCGAATCGACCCCTTCAGCCACAGCCACTCTGACTTGGAAACGCTTGATTCAGCGTATTCGTGCCGATGGCATTCCCCTTGAGATGGAATATCAATGTGAAAAAAAGGTAAACCGACGTATGGTTTTTGATCAGGTCAAGGTTATGGGCGGCCGACTGATTCCAACCCGCTGGACCATGACCCCATTGGATCAAGCGGGTAAAAGCACGGTTATCACGCTGAAGTCGATCCAATTCAATGTCCCGCTGACAGACGAACTCTTCAACCCGGCCAAGGAAAAATCGCGGCAGATCATTCCTCAATAATGCCGTAATGCTATATCCTTGCTTGCAAGGATCACTTATTTCTTCTCGGGAAGCAGATGAACCAGACAAGCGTAACAGTCGTTCAAACCATCCTGACTGTGGCACTGAGAAATCTGCTCGCCCACCCACG
>JASFJX010000103.1:0-8716 GCA_050119385.1 Candidatus Thiodiazotropha sp.
TCCGGGGCACAGGCCTGTAAGGCGTTGCGGGAGGAAGGTTTCCGGGTAGTGTTGGTGAACTCCAACCCGGCGACCATCATGACCGATCCGGACATGGCGGATGCAATCTATATCGAGCCGATCACCTGGAAGACCCTGGAGCGTATCATCGAAAAAGAACGGCCCGATGCTCTGTTGCCTACCATGGGTGGACAGACCGCTCTCAACTCGGCCCTCGATCTAGTGCGCGAGGGGGTGCTTGCAAGGTACGGCGTGGAGATGATCGGTGCTTCGCGGGAGGCGATCGATAAGGCAGAGGACCGGGATCTATTCCGCCAGGCGATGCGCAAGATCGGTCTCGACATGCCCCGTTCCGCCATCGCTCACAGTATGGAGGAGGCGCAACAGGTTCAGGCACAGATCGGCTACCCCACCATCATCCGCCCTTCCTTTACCATGGGGGGCAGCGGTGGTGGTATTGCCTACAATCCGGATGAGTTTGTCGAGATCTGCGAACGTGGCCTCGATCTATCGCCTACCAACGAGCTGCTGATCGAAGAGTCGATCCTCGGATGGAAAGAGTACGAGATGGAGGTGGTGCGGGATCGTAACGACAACTGCATCATCATCTGCTCTATAGAGAACCTGGACCCCATGGGTGTGCATACCGGCGACTCCATTACCGTGGCGCCGGCACAGACCCTGACCGACAAGGAGTACCAGATCATGCGCGACGCCTCCCTGGCGGTGTTGCGCGAGATCGGTGTGGAGACCGGTGGTTCCAACGTCCAATTCGCCATCAATCCGGAGAATGGGCGGATGATCATCATCGAGATGAATCCTCGGGTTTCCCGTTCCTCGGCTCTGGCCTCCAAGGCCACCGGCTTTCCCATCGCCAAGGTGGCGGCCAAGCTGGCGGTGGGCTACACCCTGGATGAGCTGCAGAACGAGATCACCGGTGGCGCTACCCCGGCCTCATTCGAGCCAAGCATCGACTATGTGGTGACCAAGGTGCCTCGCTTCGCCTTCGAGAAGTTCCCCCAGGCTGATGATCGCCTGACCACCCAGATGAAGTCGGTGGGCGAGGTGATGGCCATTGGGCGTACCTTCCAGGAGTCACTGCAGAAGGCTTTGCGGGGTCTGGAGATAGGTAAATACGGTCTCAATGAGATTCTCGATCTCAACGAGAAGGACGTGCGCGATACCCTGGTCAGAGAGATTCGACTGCCAGGTCCGGAACGACTCTGGTATGTGGCTGAGTGTTTCCGTTTCGGCATGAGCCTGGAGGAGATCTTTGAGATCTGCGCCATCGATCCCTGGTTCCTGGTGCAGATCGAGGAGCTGGTGAATATCGAACGCGAACTCTCCGGTCAGGGATTGGAGGCACTGGATGGGGAACGGCTGCGCTTTCTCAAACGCAAGGGATTTGCCGATCGGCGCATCGCCGAGCTGGTGGACAGCAGTGAGGCTGAAATACGTCAACGACGTCACGACGCGGGCATTCGTCCGGTCTTTAAGCGGGTCGATACCTGTGCCGCCGAGTTTGCCACCAGCACCGCCTATATGTACTCCACCTATGAGGAGGAGTGCGAGGCCCAGCCCTCGGAGCGTAAGAAGATCATGGTGCTCGGTGGCGGGCCCAACCGCATCGGTCAGGGTATCGAGTTCGACTACTGTTGTGTCCACGCCGCCTTCGCCATGCGTGACGATGGCTATGAGACGATCATGGTCAACTGTAATCCGGAGACTGTCTCCACCGATTATGACACCTCGGATCGGCTCTATTTCGAGCCCCTGACCCTGGAGGATGTGCTCGAGGTGATCCACAAGGAGCAGCCGGTCGGGGTGATCGTACAGTATGGCGGCCAGACGCCCCTCAAACTGGCCAATGACCTGGAGGCAGCGGGGGCGCCGATCATCGGTACCAGTCCTGACTCCATTGATCTTGCCGAGGATCGTGAGCGATTCCAGCAACTGGTAGAAAAACTCAACCTCAGACAACCACCCAACAGGACCGCTAGAGATACCGAGAGCGCAGTGCAGCTGGCCGACGAGATCGGTTACCCACTGGTGGTACGCCCCTCCTATGTATTAGGCGGGCGGGCCATGGAAATCGTCTATAACGAAAGTGAACTGCGGCGTTATATGCGCGAGGCAGTGAGCGTTTCCAACGATTCACCGGTACTGCTGGATCGCTTTTTGGACGATGCCATCGAGGTCGATATCGATGCCATCAGTGACGGCGTGGATGTGCTTATCGGCGGCATCATGGAGCATATCGAACAGGCCGGTGTTCACTCCGGGGATTCTGCTTGTTCACTGCCTCCCTATACCCTGTCGGCGGCGCTTCAGGATCGTATGCGAGAGCAGATGCGTAAGATGGCCCTGGAGTTGAAAGTGGTCGGACTGATGAATGCCCAGTTTGCTATTAAAGATGACGTGATCTATTTGCTGGAGGTCAATCCTCGCGCTTCGCGCACTGTGCCATTCGTCTCCAAGGCGACCGGTGTGCAGTTGGCGAAGGTCGCGGCCCGCTGTATGGCGGGAACCTCCCTCAAAGATCAGGGCATAACAAAAGAGGTGATACCGGAGAACTATTTCGTCAAAGAGGCGGTCTTCCCTTTTGTGAAATTTCCCGGTGTGGATACCGTGCTCGGGCCTGAGATGAAATCCACCGGGGAAGTGATGGGGGTCGGCAGAACCTTTGGCGAGGCCTATAACAAATCGATCATGGGAGCCGGCTCGGTGCTTCCCCAGGGAGGCCGGGCGTTGTTGAGTGTACGTCCTGCCGACAAGGCGAGGGCGGTTCAGGTGGCTCAGGATCTGATCGATCTGGGTTTTACCCTGATGGCCACCGGAGGTACCTGTAGGGCGATTCAGCAAGCCGGTCTTGAATGTGCGCGGATCAACAAGGTGATGGAGGGGCGGCCGCATATCGTCGACGCCATTAAAAATAATGAAGTCAGCTTTATTGTGAATACCACTGAGGGCGCCCAAGCGATTGCCGACTCGGCGGAGATTCGTCGTACAGCGCTGCAATACAAGGTCAGCTACACCACCACTATATCCGGTGCAGAAGCGACCTGCCTGGCGTTGAAGCAGTTGGATGATTTGAACGTCAACCGGCTTCAAGACCTGCATTAATAGATATAAGTGGGAAAAAGGTAAGCAAGCCGTAAATAGACCCTGATTACCACTAATTGGAGCGTATATTATAAACCAAGGATGGGGGATGATTGCTTGTCTCGGCATTCACCGCTAGCCGACGAGCACCCTTATTTATGCTGGGTACAGCGATGATTTATTGAAAAATTAATTGATTTGCGTTTGTTCATGCCAGGGCCGATTGGATTTAGTCACGACAGGCCCTAAATCAATAGCATTATTTCTGAAAGAGAGAATATAGAGGATAGATTCGATGAGTAAGGTACCATTGACGGCTAAAGGCGCTGAAAAGCTTCAAGATGAATTGAAGCAGTTGAAAACCATCGAGCGGCCGAAAGTCATCAAGGCGATTGCTGAGGCAAGAGAACATGGCGATCTAAAAGAGAATGCGGAGTACCATGCCGCCCGTGAGCAGCAGAGTTTTATCGAAGGCCGGATCAAGGATATCGAAGGCAAGCTCTCCCATGCCCAGGTCATCGACGTTACCAAACTGGACGCCGGTGGAAAGGTGGTGTTTGGCGCTACTGTAGTGGTACTGGAACTGGACAATGACAAAGAGTTTACCTACCAGATCGTGGGTGATGACGAAGCCGATATCAAGCATGGCCTGATCTCTATCAGTTCCCCCATCGCGCGTGTCCTGATCGGTAAGCAGGAGGGAGATGATGTGTTTCTAGAAACTCCGGGAGGGCCGAGGGAGTTTGAGATTCTGGAAGTGCGATACGTATGACTACCTCCATATCGGGCATTGTTTCGCCACAAGTCACTGACAGCGGCGTGGCAAGCCCAACAGAGCAGTTAGGCTGTCTTACCGATCAGCTGACTTTACACAATAATGCGATTTTTCTTTTTCTTCGGATTGGGGCGATAGAAGATCGCCACCCGGCCGATGATCTGCACCAGTTCCGCTGAGAGGTGTTCAAGGATGTCGCTACTGAGGGCTTTACGGTCTTGCTTATCCGCACCTGCCAGTTTGACCTTGATCAGTTCGTGGGTATTGAGGGTGGTGTCGATCTCGTTAAGCACATTTTCGCTCAGGCCGTGCTGACCGACGATGACCACGGGTTTGAGATTGTGGGCGAGTTTTTTCAATGCGCGGATTTGCACGGTAGTGAGGGGCATAGCGGCTATCTTGTCTGACAACGGGGAGGCGGATTCTATATCTTTTCCCTGTTGAGTGGAACATTAAAACCCTACAATCCATGCATTTTGATATGAAATTAATGGGGATTATCATCTAATCTGTAGGTTATGCAGTCATTAAGGACTCAGCAGTTATATGAAACGCAGTAAAAGCAGTCGGCAATGGCTGGACCGTCATTTCAAAGATGAGTATGTGAAACAGGCGCAAAAGGCGGGGTATCGCTCACGTGCTGCGTTTAAGTTATTGGAAATTCAGAAAAAAGATAAGATATTCAAACCTGGTATGAGTGTTGTGGATCTGGGGGCCGCCCCCGGCGGCTGGTGTCAGGTAGCCCGAGAGCTGGTGGGGGACAAGGGGCGCATCGTAGCGATGGACATCCTTCCCATGGATCCCATTGCCGGTGTGGAGTTTATTCAGGGGGATTTTCGTGAAGCGTATCCCCTTGAAGCACTTGAAAAAAGCCTGAATGGAGAGGCCGTAGACCTTGTAATTTCAGATATGGCACCCAATGTTACAGGCATTAACAGTGTTGATCAGCCAAGAGCCATCTATCTCTGCGAATTAGCTCTCGATTTTGCTCGCGAAGTATTAAAGCCAGGAGGCAGTTTTGTCGTTAAAGTATTTCAGGGCGAGGGATTTGACGCCTATCTGAAGGCGCTTCGGCGTGAGTTTAAGCGTGTGGTGAGCCGTAAACCCAGTTCATCAAGGGCAAAAAGTCGCGAGGTTTATCTGGTAGCGGGGAACTTTAAGATGGTGTACCGTACCAACAAGTAAACCTAAAAATCAGCAATTTGCAGAGTTATTTAAGGTTATTTCAGGATATTATGGGTAGTTTACTTAGCCGGATGGTGAAAACCCATGCCCCGAATAACAATTGCTGGGATATATGGAAACTACAGATCCCGCACAACGATGGGATTTAGAAAAAGAGGTTTTTCATTTTGAACGACATGGCAAAAAATTTAATTCTCTGGGTAGTGATCGCCATCGTCTTGATGACGGTTTTCAATAACTTCTCCACTACCCAGCCGAAAGCGCAGCCGATGAATTATTCCGAATTCGTCGTCAACGTGAAGGCAGGGCAGGTGAAAGAGGTCGAGTTCAGCGGAAACGGTCGCGATATCACCGGCACCCTGACTTCCGGACAGCATTTTTCCACCTACAGCCCGGGTGATGACATGCTGGTGAGCGATCTGCTCAACAGCAATGTCGAGATCAAGGCCAATCCGCCTGAGAAACCCTCCCTGTTGATGAATATCCTGATCAACTGGTTTCCCCTTTTCGTATTGATCGGTCTATGGATCTTCTTCATGCGTCAGATGCAGGGTGGCGGAGCAGGTCGTGGTGCCATGTCATTCGGTAAGAGTAAGGCGCGGATGTTGAGCGAGGATCAGGTCAAGGTGACCTTCAGCGACGTGGCGGGGGTCGAGGAGGCAAAGGAAGAGGTCTCCGAGATGGTCGATTTTCTGCGTGATCCCTCCAAGTTCCAGAAGCTCGGCGGCAAGATCCCGAAAGGTGTGTTGATGGTCGGCTCGCCCGGTACGGGAAAAACTTTGCTTGCCAAGGCGATCGCCGGTGAAGCCAAGGTACCTTTCTTTACTATCTCCGGTTCTGATTTCGTCGAGATGTTCGTAGGTGTCGGTGCCTCCCGGGTACGCGATATGTTCGATCAGGCGAAAAAACATGCCCCCTGCATCATCTTCATCGATGAGATCGATGCCGTGGGGCGGCACCGTGGCGCAGGGCTTGGTGGCGGCCATGACGAACGTGAACAGACCCTGAACCAACTGCTGGTGGAAATGGATGGCTTCGAGGGTAATGAAGGGGTTATCGTGATTGCCGCAACAAACCGGCCTGACGTCCTGGATCCCGCATTGTTGCGCCCCGGTCGGTTCGACCGCCAAGTGGTGGTGCCCCTGCCCGATGTGCGTGGGCGGGAACAGATTCTCAAGGTTCATCTGCGCAAGGTGGCTGCATCCGAAGATGTTAAACCCGCCATCATTGCCCGAGGTACACCGGGCTTCTCCGGCGCCGACCTGGCCAATCTGGTGAATGAAGCGGCCCTGTTTGCTGCGCGCGCCAACAAGACCCTGGTCGGTATGGAGGAGATGGAAAAGGCAAAAGACAAGATCATGATGGGTACCGAACGCCGTACCATGGTGATGAGTGAAGAGGAGAAGAAGCTGACCGCCTACCACGAGTCGGGGCACGCTATCGTTGGCCGCCTGGTGCCCTCTCACGATCCGGTCTACAAGGTGAGTATCATTCCCCGTGGACGCGCCCTCGGTGTTACCATGTTTCTCCCTGAGGCTGATCGTTACAGCTATAGTAAAGAGCACCTGGAGAGTCAGATATCGAGCCTGTTCGGTGGGCGTATTGCAGAAGAACTGATCTTCGGTATCGACAAGGTCACTACCGGTGCCTCCAACGATATCAAGCGTGCCACCGAACTGGCCCGTAATATGGTGACAAAGTGGGGCCTCTCGGAACGTTTGGGTCCGCTCATGTACAGCGAGGAGGAGGAAGAGGTCTTTCTTGGCCGCTCTGTGACTCAGCATAAAAATGTCTCTGACGACACGGCCCATACCATCGATGAAGAGGTGCGCAACTTCATCGACCGCAACTATGAGCGTGCGGAAAAGCTTCTCACCGACAATATGGAAAAACTCCATGTCATGGCCGATGCATTGGTCAAGTACGAGACCATCGACACAGAGCAGATAAACGACATCATGGCGGGTAAGAAGCCCCGTCCGCCAAAGGATTGGGATGAAGGTGATGTCGGATCTGATGACGATACTCGTCCGTCGGGTGAGTCGCCCTCTTCGGATGACGTCTCCGGTACCATTGGCGGCCCCGCCGGTCAGCACTGATTAAGCCGTAGCTCATTGATTCTCGATTGTGCCGGGAAACAACTTGACCTGGGTTCGCCCCAGGTCATGGGTATTCTCAACCTAACCCCCGATTCGTTCTCCGATGGTGGGCGATTCGTCGATCCTGATGTGGCCTTGAAGCACGCCCTTCTCATGGTGGAGCAGGGTGCGGCCATCATCGATGTGGGCGGAGAGTCGACCCGTCCCGGCGCGCAAGTTGTATCATTGGATGAAGAACTCGAGCGCGTTATCCCCATCATAGAGCGGCTGGCGCAGGCTATCCCTGTCCCGATTTCTATAGATACCAACAAGCCACAGGTCATGCGTGAAGCGGTCGCTGCCGGGGCCGGCATGATCAATGACATCATGGCACTGCAGGAACCTGGTGCACTGGAGGCGGCAGCCGAGGCGGCTGTTCCGGTCTGCCTCATGCATATGCAGGGGAAACCGAAGACCATGCAAGAAGCACCTCGCTACGAAAACGTGGTGGAAGAGGTCAAGGGATTCCTGCGGCAACGCCTGGATGCAGGTGAAGCAGCGGGTATTCCACGCCACAACCTGATTATCGACCCCGGATTTGGTTTTGGTAAGACCCTTGAGCATAATCTGACTCTGTTCAAGGCGCTGCAGGTGATGCACGAACTCGCTGCTCCGGTACTGGTGGGGATATCGAGAAAATCGATGATCGGATCGATAGTTGGGGGTAAATCCGTGGGCGAACGACTTATCGGCAGTGTCGCGGCGGCTGTGGTTGCAGCCATGCAAGGCGCCGCTATCATAAGAGTGCATGATGTTGGTGAAACCGTTGATGCGCTCAAAGTAGTATCAGCGGTAAAATCCGTCACATAACAAAGTGAGGTTGGTTCAGTGAGTCGGAAGTATTTTGGAACGGATGGGGTGCGTGGGCGATTCGGCGAGGGTCCGATCACCCCGGAATTTGTCTTGAAGCTAGGCTGGGCCGTCGGCAGGGTTCTGGGTACAGAGGCGAAAAGCAGGGTTTTGATTGGAAAAGATACCCGCATATCAGGCTACTTGCTGGAATCGGCCCTGGAGGCCGGTTTAACGGCGGCCGGAGTCAATATCACCCTGTTGGGTCCGATGCCGACTCCCAGTGTTGCCTATCTGACCCGAACCCTGCATGCCCAGGCTGGGGTTGTGATCAGTGCTTCCCACAATCCCTATCAGGATAATGGCATCAAGTTTTTTTCCGCCGAGGGTCTGAAACTCCCGGATGAGGTCGAGGCAGCGATCGAGGCGGAGATGGAAAAACCGCTGGTGACGGTCGATTCATCTCACCTGGGCAGGGCGGAGAAAATAGCGGCCGAGGGCCGCTATATCGAATTCTGCAAGAGCACGATTCCCCTCAAGACCCGCTTCAAGGGTATGAAGATCGTGGTCGATTGTGCCAATGGAGCCACCTATAACATAGCCCCCTATGTGTTCGATGAGATGGGGGCGGATGTGATTGCCATCGGTAATCAACCCAATGGATTCAATATCAACGATGGGGTTGGATCGACATACCCCGAGCATTTAAAGGCGGCGGTGCTGGAGC
>JASFJX010000104.1:0-8614 GCA_050119385.1 Candidatus Thiodiazotropha sp.
CCAAAGCCCAGGGGGTTGCCCACAAAGATCGTTGCTGAGCCGGTTCGATCAGGTCAGCGTATTTACGCTCAGGACAGCGACCTGGTCTTGCTCGCACCTGTGAGCAGTGGTGCCGAGGTAGTGGCAGACGGCCATGTGCACGCCTATGCTACGATCCGTGGCCGTGTACTGGCGGGCGTAAAGGGCGATGAGAGTGCCTGCATATTTTGTAGAGACTTAAAGGCAGAACTCGTTTCGATTGCAGGGCGTTACAAAGTAAATGAAGACCTGGAATCGCGTTTCATGGGACGTCTGGTATCCATTACCCTGAATGGAGATAGTTTGGTTTTTAAAAAGCTGTAGCGGTCTTTTACCGTCCACAAGCACATCAGTTGAAAGGTCAACATGATAAATAACATAGGAGCATTTAGTTGAGCAGAATCATCGTCGTTACGTCCGGAAAGGGCGGTGTTGGCAAGACAACCACAGCCGCAGCATTAGGGATGGGTTTTGCACAGAGAGGACAACGCACAGCTGTCATTGACTTCGATGTAGGCCTACGCAATCTGGACCTGGTCATGGGCTGTGAACGGCGCGTCGTATTCGATTTCGTAAATGTCATACAGGGCGAAGCACGTTTGAACCAGGCACTCATCAAGGATAAACGTTGCGAAAACCTGTTTATTTTGCCTGCTTCACAAACCCGGGATAAAGAGGCCCTGACAAAAGAGGGTGTGGGCAAGGTATTGGAGGAGCTGTCTGTCGAGTTTGACTACATCATCTGCGATTCACCCGCCGGCATCGAATTGGGCGCCACCATGGCGATGTATTATGCCGACGATGCCTTTGTTGTGACGAATCCCGAGGTCTCTTCAGTCCGCGATTCGGATCGCATGATCGGTATTCTGTCCAGTAAATCCCGGCGCGCCGAACAGAGTCTGGAGCCGATCCGTGAATTTCTATTGTTGACCCGCTATTCACCAGAGCGCGTACAACGCGGCGAAATGCTCAGTGTAGAGGATGTTAAGGATATCCTGTCACTCGACCTGATCGGTGTAATCCCCGATTCACAGGCGGTACTCAATGCTTCGAATTCGGGCATACCGGTTATCTTGGACACAGAAAGCACCGCCGGTCAGGCCTACAGCGACGTCGTGGCGCGTTATTTGGGTGAAGAACTTCCGCACCGGTTTCTTGAGACCGAGAAGAAGGGACTGCTGGGCAGGCTGTTTGGGGGGCGAACATGATGGGCTTGCTGAACTATTTCAAATCCAAAAAACAGGCCAGCTCGGCTTCTGTTGCGCGTGAGCGTCTACAGATTTTGGTGGCGCATGACCGGGCCGGCAGCGATACGCCATCTTATCTGCCGCAGTTGCAGCGCGATATTCTCAAAGTGCTGCGCAAATATGTCGCCGTCGATCCAGGCGCTGTCTCTATCAACCTTGAGCATGATGAGCAGCATGAGATACTTGAATTGAACATAGTAATACCTGAAGACGCACGCAACACCGGATAACAGGAAGATTTCAACGGTCAAGTAAGTCGAAAATCATGCAAGTGTCATATTCTTGAAACCACTTATCTGTACGAGTATGTGACAATTCACTGTACCCTCTCATGGCCATGCTCAAAAAACTCATAATACCGCTCTTAATGGCAACCCTGACCAGCGCTCAGGCCAACGATTTCGATGCACTCGATTTGGCCCTGCCAAGCCAAATAGATGCAGCATCCATAGCACCAATATTTGATTTCGACAGTGATGGCTGTCTGCCTGCAGCGGGCATCAGCAGCAATGGCGACCAAAACGGCGGCCTGAAACCGAGCGGTAGTTTAACGGGCGACTGCCGTTCATCTAATTTCCTTGAACTCTCTAACACCGCACACCGCTATGCCTGCAAACAGAGTGGCGATGCTACCTATTGCGGCCACTTCTACGCGCTCTATTTTGAAAAAGACCAGATAACCAATTACATTGAGAGCGGTCACCGTCACGATTGGGAGTACGCTGCGGTTTGGACCATCAACGGTGAGATCAGTCACGGCAGCTACAGCGCCCATGGCGACCTGACCACCGAAGAGGCTACATCGCTGGAATTTGAAAACGGACATCTAAAGATCGTTTACCACAAGGAGGGCGTCGCTACTCACGCGTTACGTTTCGCCAAGAGCGGCGAAACGGCGGAAAATCCCTATGGCACTTTTGTAACACCCCCTATTATCAGTTGGTATGAGTTCTCTGGCGATGGCTGGAACAATCTGGTTATGCGAACCTTGCTTAATAACTATGATTACGGATCCGCTAATCTACCAATACGTGACAGTCTATTCCTGTCTAATCTGAATCAGTTCAAGCCCGCCGGATATCCCCAATTCAGTGAATCTGATGTATTGAGTTCAAACCCCGGCGTTCAGGAGCAATACGTACAATTCATCAATGACGCTTCCGGCCTATGTCTCGATATATACAATGTCAATATGACCAACGGTACCAACGTTATGCAGTGGGACTGTAACGGCGGAAATTGGCAAAAGTGGTATCTTGAAGAAGAGAGTGGCTTGATCCACAGCCTGCAAGACCCTCGCTTCTGTCTCGATAATAGCAGTGTTTTCAGCAATGGCGCCAACATCATGATCTGGACCTGTCACGGTGGAGACCCACAACGCTTTGTCGATAATGGTGATGGTTCTTTCGGTATGGCACTCGATCCAAACCTGGTGCTTGATGCTGCCGGCACCAGTCCGAGTGATAATGTACAAACCTGGTGGAACTGGGGAGGTACCAATCAGCGTTGGACATTATCACCCTAATGGTCAGTCATCCCAGTCAAGCCACTTGAGGAGATAGCTAGTAGTGAGGAAAAACCCGGCTTTTTAACGATTTTAAAAAATATAGGTATCGTCTTGGCGCTGGCCAGGATCGTCCACAGCCTCTTCGGATAGTGCGCGGTCGATGAGTTCCTGTTGTTGCAAGGCATGCAGGCGTGCGTTACCGCACGCCGGGGATGCCGAGGGTGGCCGTCCCGAATACCCAAGCGTCATAGTTTTAGGTTTACTGACACGTAAATGGTGTTGAATCTGGTACCAGGCACCCTGGTTTCGCGGTTCTTCCTGACACCACACGAGTTCATGCGCGTAAAGGTATTGTTGCAAAATATCCTTCAAGGTTTTTCGCGGAAAAGGATAAAGCTGTTCAATACGCAGTATGACGATATTCTTAATATCGCGTTCTCTGCGCGCCTTGAGCAGGTCAAAATAGACCTTGCCGCTGCACAAAACCACTCGCTGGATATCGGCAACCTGATGTTCATCGAACTCTTCGATAACCAGCGATAACGCCCCCTGCGTAAAATCGTCAATCGTGGATGTTGAGAGTCGATGCCGCAACAGACTCTTTGGTGTCATGATCACCAGGGGGCGGCGAAATGCCCGCTTTTGCTGATCACGCAACAAATGAAACATCTGCGCCGGCGTGCTCGGATTAAACACCCGCATATTCAGCTCTGCACATAATTGCAGAAACCGTTCGAGTCGTGCAGAGGAATGTTCCGGCCCTTGGCCTTCGAAACCATGAGGCAGAAACAGAGTCAACTGACAAAACCGCCCCCACTTCAGGTAACCGCTTGAAATAAACTGATCGATCACTACCTGTGCGCCGTTGGCAAAATCCCCAAACTGCGCCTCCCAGATAACCAAAGTTTCAGGACTCGAAGTTGCATAGCCGTATTCGAAAGCCAAAACCGCCAGCTCAGAAAGAACCGAGTTGATAATTCTGAAACTGGGGCCATTTTGCGTGACATGCTGCAACGAAATGTAACGCTCATCGGTTTGTTGATCGTGCAGGATGGCATGGCGATGGGAAAAGGTGCCACGCCCGCTATCCTGTCCGGAAAAACGCACCGATTTTCCTTCGCTCAACAGCGATGCATAGGCGAGCATTTCCGCCATGCCCCAGTCAATACGTTGAGAGCCTTCAATCATGTTAGTGCGACTCTGGAGTACCTTTTTAACCCTTGGATGAAGATTAAAGGATGCAGGTACATGGACGACCTTTTCGCCCAGGATCTTCAGCTGCTCAAGACTGATCGCAGTCGCGACTTTTTCCAGCGGCTTAGCATGCATATAGTGCTGCCAGTCATTAAACTGGTAGCCGGTCGATGATCCATGCAGGAACTCACGTACCGTAACTTGACCCTTGTCGAGGGCGTTACGGTAATCGCTGATCATTTTTTCATCTTCGCTCTGTTTAATAACACCAGCATTTTTCAGGCGGCGAGCATAGATCTCTCGTGTCGTTTCAATCTCTTGAATACGATGATACATTCCTGGCTGAGTGATCTTTGGCTCATCGGCCTCGTTGTGCCCATGACGGCGGTAGCACACCAGATCGATGACAACATCTTTATTGAAAGTGTTGCGGTACTCAATGGCAAGGCGGGCGACAAAGACCACCGCGTCAGGGTCGTTGGTGTTGACATGAAAGATCGGCGCTTCAATCAGCTTGGCCATCTCGGTGCAATAGCGGGTCGAGCGCGCCTCCTGCGGCAGACTTGTGGTAAAACCAATCTGATTGTTGACGACGATGTGTACAGTACCACCGGTCTGGTATCCCGAAGTTTTCGCCAGGTTCAGCGTTTCTGCGATAACACCCTGGCCAATAAAAGCCGCATCGCCGTGAATCAGAACCGGCAATACCTGGTTGCGGCCATTCTCTTCAAGCAGATCCTGCCGCGCGCGTACACCACCCTCAACAACAGGAGAGACAATCTCCAGGTGAGAGGGATTGAATGCCAACGCCAGATGAACCGGACCGTTAGGGGTTTGAATATCGGAATAGAATCCCTGATGATATTTCACATCCCCTGAACTTGTTGAACTATCTTCGTTTAGATTACCCTCAAACTCGTAAAACAACTCCTGGGGTGACTTGCCCATCAGGTTGACCAGCACATTCAAACGTCCGCGATGCGCCATGCCAATGACGATATGGGTCACACCGAGCTGGCCACTGCCCTGGACCACTTCATCGAGCAACGGAATCAAAGAATCACCACCTTCGAGCGAAAACCGCTTTTGCCCGATGTAGCGACGATGCAGATATTTTTCGAGCCCTTCCGCCGCAGTCAGATCATTGAGAATTCTGAGTCGTGCTTCGTCGCTATGCTGCCCCTGCCAATCTCCATGGGTTGATTCAAGGCGCTGTTCAATCCAACGCCGCTGCTCTGTCGAGCTGATGTGCATGTATTCGGTAGCCAGCGTCCCGCAATAAACCTTATCGAGAATGCTGACGATTTCCCGCAACGGGATATTGCGGCTGGGATCGATAGAGACGTGGGAGAAGGTCTTTTTCAGTGCCTCCTCCTGCAGACCGTAATATGAGGGATTAAGCTCGACAGGTCGTTTTAACTGCTTGCGTTGCAGAGCATCGGTTTCAGCACATAAATGTCCCATCATGCGGTATGCAGTAATCAGACGTTCCGCCGCGGCAGCGACAGCTACTTCGGGTGTTGAGACGGATTGTGCCGAGGGTAGGAATTTGCTAGGTGTCAGTCCCTTAGTCTGGGCGAGTTCGAAGCCGTAAAAATAGTGCCTCCACTCTGTGGTAACACTGTCAGGATCCTGCCTGAAGGCTTCGTACAGTTGGTCGATGTACTGTGCATTTTGCGGGTTTAACCCCGTCTTTTTGAATAAGGTCATTGCAGCTCAGACGTCTATCTAACTTATCCCATACCATACAAACGTCCACGGCTACTTGACGGCAGCCGTGGACAAGTCAGACTCAGGGTGCCCCGAAGTCGTAGCGCAGGCCGGCGACAATCACCTGACCGCCGTCACAGCTCCAGCAGGTCTCGGCCGCACCACCGCGCTCTGCGGTAATGGCAGCAGTCTCTTCTTCGCTGTAGTACTCGACAAAGAACTTGAGATCATCCTGATACTGGTGATCCCAACCCAGATGCACAACGTTCTCTCCGAAACCTTCCACGTTGGCGACTGTTGCTCTGAAGGTGTTTTTGCCTAGGGTATAGGCGGCTAATAGATTCGTGGCAGTATCGCCATCGGCGCCATAACCGCTCTCGATATCGCTGTCGTGCTGTTCGAATTTGGCGGCGAGGTAGATCGCATCCGTGGCCTGCCATGTCAGCGCGGCACCGAGAATAGCAGAATTGTTGGCACCGCCAAGGTCGTCGTAGCCGCCGGCAAGCGTGAAATCACCAAAGCTGTAGCTGAGGGTGGCCTGCAGTCGATCATCCGATTCACCATTACTGTCTGTGGCACCGTTCTCCAGGCTATAACCGAGCGCACCGGAGAGCCCGCCAAAACTCGGCGAATAGTAGGCAATGGTGTCACTTTTACGGAAAGAGGTGTAAGTGGTGAAACCGCTGTAGTAGCTACTGAATGCGTCAAACGGAACGACGACGGCGTTGTAGTAGGGTAACCATAGCTGACCGATGGACAGATCGCCGAAGTCACCCTTGATACCCAGCTTGGCGACACGGATATCCTCTTCCTGATCATAGGGATCTTTTGCCGCCTTGTTGGGCAGATCGAGGGGTAATTCGAGTTTACCGTAGGCGGTAAGGGAATCGCTCAGGGTATGTGTGGCGTTGAAGCCAAGTCTCGAATAGGCGTCTCGCCATCCGGTATAGGCGTCGAGCTGACTATCGTCATCGGGGCTGACTGATTCGGCATGAAAGCGAAACGATCCATAAAAATCGTATTCGAGCGCATTCGCCTCTGTACCGGCGAAAAGTGTTAGCGCAGCCAAACCTGCTGCAACACGATAGGGTTGGTGTTTACTCATATGAAATAATAACCTTCAGTTAAGTTGATCTAATGCAATGAAGGAGGAGGCACTGGGCCATACTTCTACTGCAAGACTAAGAGATTGGATGGGTTGGAAGGACTGGGTTTTCACCGATCCTGAAAGGCCCTATCAGGGCGGCGAATTGGCGCGCACGAAAGGTGATACGGGATTGGCCGCAGAAACGGAGAAGTTGACTGGATCGAAGGGATATCTTATCCCTTTGTACCCGCTTAATCAGATGCATGCTGGTTCTGAGTGAACACCACCAGCGGAACACCCCTATTGACTGGCTGCTTTGCCTTACGCTTAATACAATAAGTCTCATGAAATACCACTCTAGGGCCTGTTAACACGATTCCGATAGGCTCATTCCATGAAACTACTCAGAGGCAGCAATTAAACTGGCATTCCCTCCCGCAGCTGTGGTGTCTATACAGAGATGGCGCTCGATGACGAAGCGATCCGCTTGGTCCCATTCGGTAATCAAAGGGATAATTGGCCCATCACGTTGGGCCAGGGCCTGGCGTAGCGCTTTGAGCAACTGTTCATCACCATTGCAACACAGGGCAGCAAAGCCCTGCAGGACTTGGGTACTCTGGGCAGACAGACTACCCGACACTCCGAACAGGGGAATTTGATGCTTTTGGGCAGTCTGCAACAGCATGTCGATATCCGGTGCAATCATCACCACACTATTTCCCTGCACCAGCGCGGCGGCTGCCTGATGGCAAGCGTTATCCCGGTCGGGCCCCAGGCATAACACGACGCCACGTTCCACTTGAGACAATAGATTGAGTTCGCCTGTTGGTCCCGGCATTTCCAAGACATTGCCCGTAAGCATCGTGAAGGAAGGTATTTCAATATTGAATAGCGTCTCTACCTTGGCCAACCTATCGCTGGATGCCGCCCAGTCGCCCGGCTCGGCCTGATCAATGAGTGGTTGCACTTTTGCTGCATCCACCGTTTCACAATTCACACTTGCGGTGTCGGAAAGCGGCGGAATTGCCGGTTGTGTAAAGCGTTTGACATAGTGGGGACCGCCCGCCTTGGGGCCTGTACCGGACAGCCCCTCGCCACCAAAGGGTTGGGAGCCCACAACAGCACCGATCTGGTTGCGATTGACATACAGATTACCCACCGCAATCTTATTGACCACTTGCTCGACACGATTGTCCATCCGCGTGTGCAGGCCAAATGTCAAGCCATACCCCTTGGCATTGATCTCATGCAGAACCTGGTCTAAGTCCTGAGCCGCGAATGTGGCCACATGCAGGACTGGGCCGAAAATCTCTTCCTCAAGATCTCCGATACCACTGACTTTCAAGACACAAGGGTTGGTAAAAGAGCCCGTTTCAGGCACATCCAGTTGTTTTAGCAGTCTGCCCTGGGCAGCGTAACTTGCAACATGCGCTTCGATTTTTGCCTTCGCTGCCGGGTCGATGACCGGACCTATGTCCGTATGCAAGTGCCAGGGATTTCCCACACTCAATTCATCCATGGCGCCGAATAACATTTGCAGCAGGGATTCCGCTATCTCCTCCTGTAGATAAAGGATACGCAAGGCTGAGCAGCGCTGACCCGCGCTTTGGAACGAGGAAGCGAGGACATCGCGCACCACCTGCTCCGGCAGCGCCGTGGAATCGACGATCATGGCGTTTAGGCCACCGGTTTCAGCGACCAGAGGAGCGCTTGGAGTCATATGTTCTGCCATCGCCCTGTTAATGCGATGCGCAGTTACCGTGGAGCCTGTGAAACAGACACCACCGATGCGGGCATCTGAGGTGAGAGGGGCGCCGACTGCCACACCAGAGCCGGGAAGAAGTTGCAGCG
>JASFJX010000105.1:0-8511 GCA_050119385.1 Candidatus Thiodiazotropha sp.
TCTGCTTGACGACGTAGCGCAATCAATGAGGGTGCATCTTCATTCAATGCTTCTCGTTGTACTGAAATCTTAGCGTTGATGTCGATTAGGCGGGCTTCTAGGTTCGCCAATAATTCAATGTCCAATGCGGCGGTAGCTGATGGGTCGAGAGACTGCTCTACTGTACGAAATTCACGTATAGCCTCAAGTGCATTACGTAATCGCTGCTCTTGTATCTGTACCTCTCGTTCAGCAAATCGCAGTGAATCCTGGCGGGCCTTGGCCGATAAGTCATTCACGAGCTTATGGGTGAGTTGAATGATTCTTTCAGCAGTTTGTAATGCATGTTGTGAAGTAAACGACTGCACGGTAAATTCGATAATGCTGGAAGACGGGTCATATTGTGTGCTTATCCTGCTGATCCAATAGTCCATGAACTCCTCAATAGGTGCTTCTGGTTTTAATCGTGACAGCCAGTCAATTTCTTGCTTAGAGTAAACTTCTTTCAGCTTCAGGTCAGCGTCGAGGTTTTCGATCAGCGAGCGGCTTTTGAGATACTTCAAAACGATGTATGAGTCTGCGGTAGTTGAACCGGCGCTTGCTAACCCTGTAAGCGCACCAAGACTGTCAAGACCTGATCCACCCTCTATTCCCCTGACTGAAAAACCAGCGGTTGAGGCATAACGATCTGTGGCAATGAAGGTGTAATACAATGTAACAAGAATAAAAGGAACTACGAAGCAGATGACGAATGACCAGAAGAGTGTCCTACGGCGCCTTTGTTGAGGTCTGACTGCAATCATTTTGTGAGGCGTACTTGGATTAGAGTTAACACTTAGAAAATCGTTGTGTTTATCGTCTGTCATGGCCTGTCGTGTCTCCTCAATCTTGCTAGACTAACAACGACAAGCCTGATCAATTGTCGATACCAACTGCGAGTTTGTATGCCATTTTCGGTCAATCTTGCCAACTCATTAACAGCAGTCTCGGGATCTATGAATATATTCTTCTTGTGATGAAAATACCTGGGATAGGTGATCAAAGAGCCAAAAATCAACTCATCAAGAGACAGTTTTTTGGTTCGGCGCTCGCATTGCATCTTGTCAGTTGTCAGACCCCAGCCTGCATAGAAGGGCAGTCCGTGGCAGATAACTGATATACCACGCATTAGTGCTTCAAATCCCATGAGTGAAGTCATGGTATGTAATTCATCGATTTGGCTGAATAAGACATCAGCTGCAACATCTACAACGATTTCATCGCAGTATGATATCGTTTGAGATTCATTTTCACCTTGGCGGCGAAGTTTGGCGATGACATCAGGATGTGGTTTGTAAATGATGTAGGCGTCAGGATTTTCCGAGCGTACTCTCTTTATGAGTTCAATGTTAGTTTTGAGATCAGGTGACCCAAACTCGATCGATGCGTCACTTTCAACTTGACCAACTACTAAAATAACTTTCTGTGCAACCTCTTGGCATTGCCACTTCCGCGCGCCAACGTTATATTTTGTCAGCCCAAGACTGACAATCTGTTCTCTTAGCAGCTTGGCGCGAGTTAATTCGTCTTCTCTGAGTTCCTGTTGGGTCAATATCTGCTCTAGTCGTGAAGGGCGTGTAGCGTCATAGTAGATACCAACATCGTCAACGATAAGGGATATTGGCCTGATAAGATCTGCACCCAAACCTGAAGAGCGAAGAAAGCCATCCTCCAAGCGCAGTACAGATTCTCTATTGTGAAGCTGAGAAAGATACTTGTTACCCCATACGGCTATAGCTTGTTTGTGGGTTGTTATGCTGGATGGTAAATTGTTGCGGAATTTTATATTAGAACCTTGCAGAAAGTCATTAATAAAGGATTTCTTCCATCGAGAAAATGCAACACCAATAATGTCTTCCGGAAATTGAAGCCGTTTTTGTCGTTGCAGGTCAATGTGTTCGATTATACGCTCCACCTCACATGGTTTTTCAGTAAGTGGATCAATGTAGCGAGGATACTCAATCAAAGCCGCGTGGACAAGTTGCTCTAAAGTCGCATGACCGCGCCTTTCGGGTACGGACAGTTCGTCATCCGTAAGTCCCCAGCCGGCGTAAAATGGCATACCGAAGACTCGAACTTTCTTGCCCCAGATTAGTGCTTCAAAGCCGACCTGTGAGGTTACAGTGTAAACAGCTTCAGCATTTTCAATTAAACCTACCGGGTGACAGTTATCAGCTATAACATGTACGCGATCCATTTTTTCTAACGATTTTGGGTCGTAATGACTTACAGCAGACTTTGCGTATACATCAGGATGCAGTTTTACAACGATCTCTTTATCAGGATTCTCCTCTATTGCAGCATGAAGCATTTTTACAAAATGGGACTCGTTTGATTTGCCGTATTTGATTGAACAATCACCTACGGATTGATCAATAACAAGAATATAGTGTAGAGGATAAGTGTTCGAATATTCCGGGTAGGCGTTATATTTAGAAACTCGTGATCTTCTCCATAGATGCATAAGAGAGTTTGCACGCTTATGTTCCTTTTTAGTTAATTCCCTAGGGATTATTTTTTCCAAATAGGAAGGTTGCTCGGCATCGTAATATATACCTGATTCGTCAAAAACCAAAGACAATGAGTGGTCGTTTCTTGTGACAGAGCTTAGAAATCCATCTTCAATCAGTAAAAAATTAACGCCATGTGCCTGGGCTAAAGAAACAGCCCGCTGACCAGATGTCTTTCGGCCCCAACCTATGTAATTACTAGCTTTCTGTGGAATAAGTCGACTATGAAAAAAAATAGGCTTATTTTGCTCGATTAAGGTTAAATTGGTTTTTTCGATAAGATCCATTGAGGTAGACAGGTGGTGGTCAAGAACAGAACTCTCTGTTTTTAGGCGTTTAAATATTAATCTAAACCATTGAAATGATTTTCTTATGCGAGTAAAAAAAAGTGTCATGTTATCAGTCAGTATTGTTCATACGCGGAACTGCTTACCCTGCTGTAGCTCTAGAAATGACTTGAATAAATAGTATTTCTCAATCGCCTGATTGCGGGCTTCTTTATTTTGCTTTCTTGCCATCAATGAAAGACTTTATCCCTCAAATAGTAAGGCATTGCAATTGACTCAAAAGATAGATTATTACCTATAGAAATATTGTAGAGGACTACATGTTTGGCATTAGCTCGATCTATATACTTGTTCAATAATTGCTACATCCTCTGGATTGTTTATTTCCCAGAAGTCATGACCTTTTGGATTCATTTCCACGCAAAGTACCGAGGTTCCATTTTCAAGAAACCGAAGCTGCTCAAGGCCTTCGGATTTTTCTAACACACCTTCTGGCCAGGATATAAAGTCGCGTAAAGCATGTGGGCGATAGCCGTATACGCCAACATGGTGGTATGTGGAAGCATTACCGTAGGGTAGCACCTCTTTTGAAAAATAAAGTGCTTGGTTGTTATTACCAAATGTCACAGTTGTTCCGCCAACGCGACCGTTACGCCGATCGTGTAAGAGTCGCTCGCGTGCTGTTGTATCGCACTGTAGGACAGGTGTTGCAACGCTATAGTTGTTGTTTGTGCGCAGTTTGGTTATCAGGTCTTCAATAAACCAAGGTGGTGTGAGTGGCGCATCACCTTGTAGGTTAACCACAATCTCAGGCATGTTTTTCATCTGTTGTAATGCTTCTGCGCATCGCTCTGTACCGTTTCGGCAATCGGAAGAAGTCATGATTACGTCAGCACCGAATTGCTGAGACGTTTCAGCAATGCGTTCGTCATCGGTAGCAATGAAAATCTGGTCGATTTGTCTTACTGACGTAGCAACCCGCCAAGTGTGTTCGATGAGAGGCCGTTTTTCACCGTCTCGGCCGGCAATCGGTATGAGTGGTTTTCCAGGAAACCTTGTTGATGAATATCGTGCCGGTATAATGATCGCGCTTGTCATTCTGTAACACCGGCGCGCAAGCAATCGTGAACGGTCAATAAACCACACAAACGATTATCGCTATCATTTACAATAAGACAAGTAACCCCGAATTCAGTCATCTTTTGAAGTGCTGTCGAAGCAAGTTCTGATGAATCTATTGATATTGGTGTTGCTCCATCTAAAAGGTCTCTGGCCTTTGATTGCCACAACCGGGAAACATTTCGTCTCATGTCCCCGTCTGTTATCACACCGATCGCAGAGTCACCCTCGGTAACAATAGCGACGCCAAAACCTTTTTCTGACATTGTGATCACAACATCATGCATTGGGCTATCAGGACTGACGGCCGGTAATACACTACCGTTGTGCATTAATTCACCGACAGTAAGCAAACAGGCGCCTAGCTTTCCACCTGGATGATAACGGCGAAAATCTTCAGGTTCGGTTCTTAACAAATGGCTGACTCCCACTGCAAGGGAATCACCGATGGCAAGTGCTAATGTCGTTGATGTTGTAGGAGCAAGGCCGTTGATACATGCCTCGTTTACCTTTCCGTGAGCTATGGCGATTTCACTTGAGCGTCCAAGGGTGGAGGCTGCATCGGATGTTATACTTATAACAGTAATTTTATAATGACGGCAGTAAGCGAGTAGATCAGCAAGCTCGACAGTTTCTCCGGAATTAGATAAGACTAATACAATGCTATCATCATGAATTATTCCTAAATCACCATGACTGGCTTCGGATGCATGCAAAAATGATGCTCGTTTGCCCAGAGATCTAAAAGTAGATGCAATCTTACGGCCAATATGACCACTTTTACCGACCCCGGCCACAATCAATGGGCCGGTGGATTGATGAATCAAGCTAACGGCGTCAGCGATACAGCGTAGATTTTGCTTGCTTAGAATCGTCAAAGCCTCTGCTTCGACTTTTAATACGTTTTGGACAACGTTAGCTAAACTATCGAAAGTGGGTGTTTTCGTAGTTATCGTCGAAATATTTGAATTATTCATTTTTAATCACCAAGGTTTTGAACGCCACCTGCGCTACCCAGAAATGGGGATAACAGAGTGGTTACGAATTTGCGAAACTCACTGGCACCGGCAGTGGCTACGTAAACAATGTCAGATGAGGATATTTCAAACTGGCTGGCAAGAATAAATGCATCAGGTTGTTCAAAATTCAAACGATACGCTGTAGAAATATCCTGTCCTGTCGCAGCAGGAATTGTAGTCGGCCTAAAAACAAAAACGGAGCTCGCTTCTGCTTGCATATCCTTCAGGCCACCAGATTCCGCGAGCAAGTCAGATAGCCGAGGATTTGGTGCGTTAATTGAAATGTTTCCGGGGTTTGTTATAGCGCCATAGACGGCAAATCGCCTAGGAAGGTGTATTATCTGTAAACTGTCGTTTGGTAAAACAATAATATTGTTTTCAGGCTTGTCTAAAACCTGGTCCAGTCCTAATGATGCAGAGGAATCTTGACGTGTTATCCTGACAGTGACTTCCCAATCAGGATGGGGGGTACCGCCTGCGAGTGCTAAAAGATCGAGAAGCCTGATACCTTGTGCAGGCACATTGATTCGCCCGGGTATCGCTATGGCGCCCAGCACTGATACTCCTCGCGAGGTTGTTTCTTTTATATCGACATTGATTTCAGGATCAATAGCCTTGCCACGGTAACGATTGAGTAGAATTCCTCGAATTTCGTGTACGGATTTACCCGTAACGCTAATATTTCCTGCGTAGGGTACATCGATGGTTCCTGAGTTGGAAACGGTCAAGGTAAAATCGGTTTCCCGCTGTTTGCTGGTTGCAAATAGACCATCGTCAGCAGCCTCCCACACTCTTATCCCAATCACATCGCCTGGTATTACTTGCTGATTGGAAGTTAGAAACTTCTGCTGAAGTAGGCCTGGTGGAAATAGTTGCTGCTTATCAACTGCGGCAGTGGGCAGTGTCGATGAAGAAATATTGACCAGTCGGAAGTTTGTGGATGGTGAGGCTGGTGATTCATCCAGTACGGCGGCTTCTAAAATGACATCTGAGGATGGACCGAAGGCAGGCATGCTAGAGCATCCAGAGATTATCGGCAAAAGGCTGATCAGTAGTGTCAGTTTTGTAGCTAGTTGTATGAAGTAGGTTTGTGAAGTCATTGGGCGGCCACTACAGAGTTTTCAGTAGATCTGATAAGAGCGGTTACTTTGCTCATAACATTAGTGGCTGTCAGTTTCTGTGTTTTTAGTGCGTAAAAATCACCAGGTAACAATGCGTTAGCTTTAACGGCAGCGAAGAATGCTGAGATATCGGAAGCATCTTTTGATGATCTTTTAGAAAGGAATTTAGTTATCGAGCGTGTGTTTTCGCCTATGGTAACAATAGCATTGTGTCGAAAGATAGCGTCGCCCAATACTAGAACAGGTATATGCTGATGTAGCGCAGAAAAAGCAGATGTCGAGTTGATTACGATCATCCCTGATGATTGCTTTGTTAATTCACCGATCTTGCCCGATCTCAGTACAATAACCTGATTACACAAGTCATGGGCTTGTGCTAGCTTACGAATAAATTTGGCTAACACATGTGACTTTTCATCAAGTGGATGTGTTTTGAATACAACTGTTTCTCGAGCGCTACTCTTTTTCAGTGCTTTTATGGTTTCTTCAGCAAGCTTTTCATTATTCCAGCCTCGTGATGCTGTTCTAATCTGAGCATCAGAAGGCGTTTGTAGCGGTACCAATATGTAACCATTGGTTCGATCTTGAAGTAGTTTGGCTATTGTTCGCTTTTCGAGGAGTCTTGCGGTAATTTTTCTGATGATGTGTGTAGTCCAAACAATGGATTCTGTGAGTGCGCCATTCGTGTGGCGATGATAGAGATCTTTTTCGTCCGTTTGCTCCATTAACTCGCGCCAAAGATAGTACGCGGCCCCCCAGGCGCACATGGTGATAAATGAAGATGGAATACCTAAGGGCTCTTTAGTAGTGGGGAGGGAGGGAGCGGCTTCCCAGGCGCACAAGGGTGAATGTTGATTATTACCATCTGCTTCACAAGTGATGAAACCGGATCTCAGATAACCCTCTTCCAAGGCGACTATTTTGATGCAGAATTCGAGTGCAAGCTTTTGCGCAATTTTATGCGCAGGGCGGCTTGAGCCAAACAGAACAATAGCGTCGGGCTTGTTGTATCTAAGCTCAGTACGAAGCCAATTTTCCCAAGATCTAATGTCACCGGAAAACCTAATAGTATTTCGCCTGTGAGCAAATAGTGCGTCTGCGCTATGGAACAATACTCGCTTCACTTCAAAGCATTCCGCTTCAAATGAACTTTGAAGATGTTTGAAAAAAGGTCCTATGGGCCCTTGGAGTAACAGAATTTTTCCCGTTGTTGGTTGCCTTTTGCTTTCAGCGGGCCTAGATCGATTAACAATTCGATGTTCACTGATGGAGGGCGCTAAAGATTCGTCACCATTAACAGTCGGTAGATGGGTTAACTGAGAATGAAACGGGCAGTCGAAACGGTTTGAATCAATGTGTTCGTCTAGTGGGTGGTCTGACTCGAGAATTGGGTTAGACTGCGAAATCAGGTTGCGTGACTGCGGCACATTGTAAAAATACGTAAAGTTCTCCATTTTGCGCAGCGACGGCTCCATTTTACAGCTGAACTTACTGTATAAAACTAGCAGGTAGGCAAGTCTAAAAATTACAATAAGTGGATATGTTGCATTAGTTTATTAATATACTATTCGATTCGGCTACTTGATTAAAGTTCTCAATTTAAACCTAGAAATAAATTCCCTGATTACACATAAAACGCTCCAATGACAACTGCTGATGATATTACTAATCGAGAGATATGGCGTTGTTCAACATAGCATCAAGACCCGCACGGTAAGATTAATCAGAGTAATTCATTCTAGAAAGAATCTAAAAGTTATACCCGGGGATTCTTACATGAGCATTTTGGGAATGAGATGCCTATTGGGGTGGTATGTTTCTTCTTCCTGCTACACTTGATCCTTACTTAATTTTAGATCCAAAATTGGTAGATGGCCTTCTATATCCATAAGACTAGATATTTGATAGCTAAGCTGATTGACCTATCGCTTGCTGGTTTCTACCGCATAACAACAAATCATAACGAAAACAAAAATAAATATAAAATTGATAAATTCCTAAATGCAAGGTAAACCCTGCAATCATTTACTAAGGTCAGTGGTCTCCAAGTATTGGTGGCGGTATGCCTGAAAGTGCGAATAATCCTGCGTTTAATGTTTTCTGTGGAGTTTGACACTAGGATCATCATTTAGATAACCTTTAGCAATGCGCCGATACCAGTGGATGGTCTATAGGCGGATACGTATAAGCTTAAGCAATCAGTAACTTTTCATAATTTTACATTTCAAAATCGTATTTTCAGCTTTGTTATGTGAGACAATGTGAGTCAGACCTTCTTCAGTGAAGGAGGAATTGATGGAGTAAATGTCGAAGTAATGCAGTATTCGTGGTGACCATATAATCACCAGATAGGTGTGTAAAAATAATAGGGATGTCAATAAAGAATGGTTTCGCTATGGCTATAGGAGCGTTTTTTGTTTCAAGCGCGGCTATAGCA
>JASFJX010000106.1:0-8447 GCA_050119385.1 Candidatus Thiodiazotropha sp.
TACCCACCGGATCGTAATCGTAACGAATGGTCTGCCCACCGGGGCGGATTTCGCTGGTCTTGCGATTGGCCCGGTCGTAGGTGTAACGGGTCGTGTGTTCATTGGGGTCAGTGACGCTGATCAGGTTGTCCCGGTTATCGTAGCTGAAGTGGGTACTCTGGTTCAGCGGGTCGATGACTTCGATCAACCGATCGAGGGCGTCGTAGCGGTACTGGGTAAACCGCTCTTGCGCATCGGTGGTGCTTTTGACATTACCCACCTCATCGTATTCGGTGACCGTAATGGCTGTACCTGTTTCGAGATGATCGATGACCCGGGTGCGGCGGTTACGTTTGTCGTAGTCGTAGGTCTGCAGGTAGGTGGGATATTCGATACGGTTGAGCAAGCCCGGATAGTTGACACTGCCTGTGTTGCCGCCACCCTGTCCGGGCCGCTCGCCATAACCCAATTGAATGAGATTGCCCGCGGCATCCCGGTGGTTGATCAGACGGTTTTCCAGGTCGTATTCGAGTCGTTGGGTGTTGAGCAGCGGATCGCTGAGGCTTGTCAGGTTTCCGTTGGCATCGTAGCCGTATCGGCTTGTCTGGGTTCGCGGATCGGTTTCGCTGAGCAGTTTGTCCAACAGGTTGTATTGGTAGGTTGTGGTGTGCTGGCGAGGGGTGGTGGTTGTCTGGCGATTACCCACATCGTCATAGGTATGACGGGTGGCTTGTTGCAACGGATCGGTAACGCTTAACAGGTTACCGGCCTCGTCATAGTCGTATTTCCAGGAATGTTCGTTGGCGTCGGTGAGTGTGGTAACGTCGCCTCGCGCATTGTAATCGTAGCGGGTCAGACCTTCTTCCGGATCGATGACGGTCTCCAACAATCCTCGGGCGTTGTAAGTGTAACGGGTTTCCGACTCCTGGGTATCGACATCCCCCAGCCTCCGTATCCGACTTAACTGGTTATTTTCATTGTATTCGTATTCTGTGGTACGTTGCTGTGGCGTGCCGGCCGCCTCGATTTTTCTGAATAATAATTTATTGTCGTAATACTCGTAACGGGTAATTCTTCCCAATTCATCTATGCGCTCGTTAACTTGCGCGCTACGAGGTTCATAGGTGGTGGTCGTGAAGGTGCCGTCAGGATAGGTTGTTTTTACCAGGTTGTTCCAGTTGTCATATTCTTTGATGGTTTTGAGCCCGCGCCTGTCACGTATGTTGTGAATGGTGGCGCCATTTCCGTTATCTCGTTCTAATGAGAAGACCTCTTGATTGTTGATAAGCTTTCTGACAAGCACTGTGTCAATATCATAAAATTTTTCAGTCACTTCCCCCCGCGGACCCTTTATTTGGACATAGAACTGTTTTCTTGTCTTATCATAATCGTAGACATAGCTCGTCAAACGGCGATTGTCATCCGAATCAACTAACAGTTCACTTGCTACTCTACCCGTCTTGGTATAGTCGATGGTAGTCACACGTTCAAGCGGATCCGTGACACCGGTCAGCTTGGGCGGCTTGTCGGGATTGGCGTTGTCGTAGCTATAGCGCCAAGACTTGCCTCGCACGTCGATGACTTCTGTTAATAAATCACCCGTATAACGGTATTCGACTTGTCGCTCACCTGCTGCACGTACAAAACGTAGTTTGTCATGTGTGTCATATTCATAGGTAAAGATGGTGTTGCCGAGTCGATCTATGACGCTTGACCTTCGTCCGCCGGCATCATATGTGAAGCTGGCGGTAGTACCGGCTTTGTTACCATAGGATTGGATATTTCCTTGAAGATCGTAGTTTATCCAGTCTTCATTTTTGTTGCGCCATTGGTAACCCGTGTCGGTGCGGGTGATTCTATGAGCATATTCCCGGGCTGGCTGTGACGAATCGTAGTTATGCTGATAAACAACTCCCACGCTATTCATCGTTACATAGAATGTTTCCAGACAAGCCAACATTTCCGGGACAGGTGGTGAGATACAGCCGGTTCCTCCCCCTGTCGATCCACAATTGCCATAACATTTAGTGGAGTCGGCATCTGTAACGGGATTATAGGGTTCCTCGTTACGAATTATTTTTCTCACATAGAGTGTTTCTGTAGGATTTTGGCTATCGTCAGGTCCTAGAAGCTCTAACGGCTCCCAGGCACGATTGGAAAACCACTGCCCCTTGTACCAGGTGCGACGGATGCTAATCTCACCACCCGGCACCTTGGTCGTCATGTCGTCGATGTCCTGGTAGTATTCCCCTTCCGGGAGTTGAACATCCGCATAAGTGACAGGCATACAGAACGTAAGCAATAGCAGTATGACAAGGCCTTCAGTTGTTCTGAACCATCTCATTTCCATATCCTTTTAATCATCGCCTTTGCCATTGCCCGCTGGGCCATTACCACAACAGAGCTCACAAGGTTCACCGTCCGGGATACAACTTGCGCCCGGTATCGAGCTATATGTAGGGCCGCTGCTGGTGCCACCATCGACACCACCAAATCCACCTGCGTCATAACCACCGCTACCACCACTGATACTGCCGCTGCTGCCGCCACAGCTTCCACTGGCCTTACCGTTCCAGCTATGTCTTGTGGATCCACTGGTAATCTCACCATTGGTACATTCATACCAATATTCGACCCGGGAACCTGCTGAATAGCCGCTGCAGCCCCCCCCGCTCCCCGTGCCATCCGGATCATAGGGCGCGAGTGCCGTGACCCGATAGGGAATCACCAGGCTCTGTTTGGGTCCAAGGGTATCGGGCAGGTTGGCAAGGAACTCGAAGCGGTAGTAGCCATCTTCTGAGGGTGGCGTGAACTCCACGCCGTCGGCGCGTATCAATCCATGGTTGGTCACGTGCAGTTCACCATAGAAGATGTCGCCTACCGCCATGTCAGGAAGCAAGGTGCCGGCTGGTTCCAACACTACCACGGCCGCAGGTACATCGGTCTCGTAGACGGCCTGAAGGGTTATCTCATACTTGTCCTCGATGGTGATCTCGGTCACCGACCATTCGACGGTGATGAGATCAAAATCAAGAAAGATATCCTGAGCGGTGGTGATACCCGGCCTGATCGTGAGACGCCCTGATACATCCTGGTGGTTAGGGGCGCTGGCGCGGAAGCGATAGCGTCCCGCCGGCAGATCGCTGAGCAAGAGCTCACCGTTTTCATCAGTGACGCCGCTCTGTTCGATACTCAACACATCTTCGTGCTGTAAGCGGATACGCGCACCCGCCAGTCCGGGAATCGGATTGTCATTTTCATCCAGGGTAGCGGTGTAGATATCCGAGGCTTTGAACAAGAGATGTCCGAGCCCCGACTGGGTCACTGCCACGAAGACGTTGATATAGATCGTTGGATGGTTGCCGCTTTCCACCCTGAGCTTGAACGGGTAGATACCATCCGGTACCTGGTAGGTGGGACTGGCGGCCAGTTGGATTTGGCGCTGTTCACCGATAGCCAGGGTTCCCTGCTCTTGGGTAGACATGAGATAGACCCAATCAGGCGCGGGGCTGTCGTTTTTACTCAACAGGGTGATGTTGATGTCGGTCAATGATGCCAATCCCCGATTTTCCAGGATCAGGGTTTCGGTGATGCTGGCATCCTGGGTGACGCCAGTTTCTACATAATTTGGCGTGAAATAGAGTGCGGGGGACGCTTCGGAGAGTTCATAGTCGGCCGTGATCACGCTTAGCGGCTGATCACCCATCTCATCGCTTATTACCCGTAACACCAGGCTACCCATGGGATCGGCGCTGTTGTCGGCTTCGATCGCGAATGGCAATGCCGCCGTCTGTTGCGAAGTGAGATTAACGGGTTCGGACGGAATCAGACTGATGCCCTGGGGTAATTGTCCGCCCGGCTGATCCGCCGCATCGAAGATGAGACGCAGGTTGGTGGCATCCATGGCCTCGCCCAAGCTGACACGAATGAGGTCGATCGTCTCGCGATAGTTTTTCGCCAACTTTAATATCAGCCGGGTAGGTGAAACGGTATACCGGTTCAGTATGAATTGCCCTTGACCCGGACGGGCAAGCCCGCCGGGATAGACCGCCGAGACGGTGAAGAGTCCACCCTCGTTAACAGCTGGGAGGTATTCGTACTCATAAGAACCGGTTGCATCCGTTACCGTTTGCAGTTTTCGTTCGAAACCGTTTACCGATAACACCAACTCCACCGGCACAGAGGCCACGGGCGAGCCGTTCTCCGGTACCAGGGCCTGTCCCTGAAAGACGATGGGCTCATCGCCATAACTGCTTTGTGGTGTCACCGAGGTCAAGGTCACTTCATAGGGTGCCGCTGCCAAGGAAACAGCTTGCCCCCCCTGCATACCGGAAACTGAAACATGATCGGGTTGACCGGAATGGTAGTGAATACTGTCTATCTGAAGGATAACTCGTGCATTATTGGAAGCACCCAGCGGTAACGGCAGTTCGAACCAGGGTGATGTGTAGGCTTCACCTGAGGGAATTCTGGCAACGGTATCGCCATTACCCAGAGTTATTACACCATCGCCCAGCAGATGTTGGAAAGGCGCACTTGTCACTACATTGCCGTCGAGATCCTGTAGAAGAAGCCGAATCTCGGGGGAAGCCGCTTGATTTCTGGCCGTGAGAATCTCTGCCTCGACCTCACTGGTGTTCTCCAGGGTGAATCGCACTTCTCCCGTCGCCCCCTGGGTAAACGCCCTCGTCTCCAGGCGAAGCGCCAAGCTACTCTCCAACACGGGTATCTGGTGGTTTTCCAACCACTCTACCTGTTCACCGGTTTCAGGCTGCATGATCAAGGTTGTCTGCAGATCGGCCAGATCGAGCAGTGTGTGGTAGCCCCCTATGATCACTTCGACATCACGCTGCTCTCCCGCTGCCAACTCGAATCCAGCCGACTGATGCGCTTGGCCATCTACTTCCACGGAGAGACTCAGGTCGAATACCGGCACCTCCGTGGGATTGACCACTTGGTAGACGATGCGATTCATCACGCCCCGGTGTAACCGGCTCTCCTCCGACAAGATGGTCCGCAGGGGGGTGACGATTACACTGCGTCCCAAACTCTCCACACCGTTAGCATCCAACGCTGTGATGGTGTATTTGCGCAGGGCGTTGCCGTAGCTTTGATCCTGATAACTCGTTACGGTGAGTGGAGCGCTGTTCACGGGCGCGGTGTTGTCGTCCAGATAGAGGTTATATCCACTAATGGTTCCGCTGCCATGACTCCAACTAATCTCCGGGTAGCCCTCATCGACCTGTCGCACCTGTAGCCTGGCAACAGGCAGCAGCTCCACATTGAGATAGGCGGAAACCGATGGAAGTGACTCATTGCCGGCCTCATCCACTGCAGTGACAACGTAGACCGAGGCGTTCTCATCCGGTGTCTTATCGAGATAGCCCAGGATATTTTGAGGATTGGGCATGATGTCACTCTGAAGCGGCGTCAATCCCGTAATATCATTAAGTTCGGTGCCGTCTGCGCGATAGATGCGATAACTCAAGGCGGCGGTCTCATCGCTTGGCGCCTGCCAGAGGGCCTGTATACCGGCACCCACCAACTCCAGGGTCAGGTTCTCGGGTGCGCTCGGGGCTTGACTGTCTGTGGTGACGGTGACAACGTCGCTCTGTCCGCTGACGCTTTCCTGATCATTGGCCCGACGCACACTGGCGACGGTGTAGCGATATTCACCATCTTCCAAGGCACTTTCGCTAAATTCGATGGTTGTGACTCGCTGTAATTCTGTCAACAGGGATTCTCCCGGCGATTGCCGGAAAACCTGGTAGGCAACGGCTCCTTCAACCTCTTCCCACTGGAGAAGCACGCCACCACCAGGTTGCGCGGTGGCGCTCAGATGACGGGGGACCTCCAAGGGGGGGAGTTCTCCCTGGTAAACCTGATAGCTGTTATTGACCCTGACTTCAGTGCCCAAGGTATTGAGATCATCCCGGGCACTGAGTTGAAAACTGAGGATTTCTGCCTCCGTGAGACCGGCATCCGCCGGTAAGGTGAAACTGCCTCGCCAATTCAATTCATCAACCCGGGTCAGGTTGTCGATGGATATGGCTGAACGACCCGGGGCGGAGAGTTGATAAGCCAGCTCTGGGCTAATGCCCTGCAAGACAGGCTGATCCAGTGTGAAGTCCACCTGTACGTCGACCGGGCTGGCGGAATCATTGCGAATCGGCGAACCGGGGGTGAGCTGAAGCAGGGTAATCGCAGGCCCCGCCGTATCAATGAGGATGCTTGCACCTTCTTCGATTTCGCTGCCCCGGTTACCCACTTGGTCGCGGGCTGAAAAGACAGCATAGGCTATTCCGCTGGGGGTATGCTCCTCGATGTCAAAGAATCCCCGATAGAGGGTCTCGCTTTCGGCGCTCAGATCGACGCTGATAGGTATACCACCCTCAGGTGTAATACTGAGAAAAGGCGTGGTTAAGAGGGGTTCGCTGACCTCCACCTCCAGTGCCACCCGGCCTGCCGCCATACGCCCGCTGAGCGGATCGTTCTCACCAGCCGGGGTGTAGCGTATCGCCAGGGCCCTGGGCGCCAGACTGTCGACTTTTACGTCTGCGGAATTGGAGAGTAGGCTGGATGTTCCCAGTTCATTCTCAGCGGCAACCCGGTAATAGAAGGTGCCATCCGCAAGCGGCAGATCCGTATAACGGCTGTTTGTTACCGGATTGGTATTAACCCGTTCTGCCTCTGCCGTGGTTACGAAGGGTTCGCTTGAGCGATAGATCGCATAGTTAGAAACCCGCTCATCTGCAGAAGGGTGCCATGTCAATAGGACCTGCCCTTGCTCCAAAGACTGAGCCCTCAATCCTAGGGGGGCATCTGGCACCTGGGTATCCAAAGTGACCTCCACCGGTGAACTGGCGGGACCTTCTCCAGAACGATTCCTCGCCAACGCGGTGATTGTATTAACCCCCTCAATCAAGGTCAGTTGCGCCCGGAAGTGATGATTGCTATCCAGGATCAAGGGACCGGCGGCCTGTATGCCGTTAAGCTGGAGGGTCACTTCGGTCTGATCATCCGAGGTACCGGTGACTGTCAGATTCGCCTGATTCGTGACATCTCCATTAGCCGGCGAAGTGATGACTGGGGCGGCAGGAAGCGCAAGACGAATGGAAAATGTGATTGACTGGGTTGTGACGTTTTCCATGACGTCATAGGCGGTGATCGTCAGGGTATGGTTTCCGTCCGTCAACCCTGTCAGATTTAACTCAGTCCCATATCCGTCACTGCCGTTGGCATCGACCGCCAGGGGAGCACCGTCCAGTTGAAACTCGACACGGCTGACCCCAGTGCTATCACTGACCGATATCGTCAGGCTGCCCGATTCGCTCAAGGTCGCCCCATCTGTCAGGGGTGATCCCTGGTAGCTGGCGTCACCGATCACCGGTCCCTCGCTATCTGATTGGGGCGTGACACTGATGGCGCTCACACTATGGGTCTCACCGCCGGAGAGATTGACGGCGGTGACCGCGAAATAGTGAGGGACACCGTTCTCAAGACCGCTAATGGTCGCACTCGTGGCATTGGGACCCAACCTGAGGCGCGCTGTCATATCTGTCACTTGGGTGAAATCGGAGGTCGCAACATAAACCGCAACCTGGTTGACCAGTTGCACAGGGGTAGCGGCATCCCAATTTAAGCTTACCCGGCTCTCTCCTCCGTCTCCGATCAGTCCACCCGGGTTAGGCAGTAGGGTGACACCGATCAATGAGACGCCTGTGCTCTCGACACCCTGGGTGTCCAGGGTGGTGATACGTATGGGGTAACCGGTGGCGGGAGCCAGGTCGGTCAGTTCATAGCTGGTTGTATCGGCAGCAACCGGGGTACCCGCATCGTTGTCGATATAGATTCGATAACCACTCAGCCTTGCGGTCGGACCTGCCGGTGCACGCCATGAGAGTTGTAGACGGTTATTCCAAGATGAGATCCGCACATCACCAACTTCGCCAAGGGGTTCGACCTCACCCCCAGCCGTGGGAATTGCCGTAACAGCTGTCAGCGTGTCGAGACTGTTGCCCTGTTCGTCGATCGCCAGGACTCCCAGGTAGTAGACTTGATTCACCTCCAGCCCTTGAGCGGTATACTGCCTGGTTGCGGACGGTAAAGTGGCAACCGGCGTGAGGCCCATAACCTCTGTGAAAGGTGCCGTCTCGATATATACGGCGTATGAGGCAATGTCGCCACCATTTGCCGCTTCGTCATAGCTGCTCCAATCGAGGCTCAGGCTTTGACCATCTTGCAGATCGTTCACGGTCGGCGTTACCGGGCCAGGCTCAATGTTTTCATATGTAACTTCGGCGACAACCGGATCACTGACGTTCCCGGCCCTATCCCTGGCGGTAAATGTCAGGGTGTTGAGTCCAATTTGCAGCGGGATGCTGGCACTCCATTCAGTCAGATCATCACGATTTACCAGTAACTCACCATTTAGCAGGATTGTGCTACCCGCTTCTTTGGCGCCGCTG
>JASFJX010000107.1:0-8418 GCA_050119385.1 Candidatus Thiodiazotropha sp.
CCATGATCGGCAGCAGGCCAACGCCTCCGATCAAGGCCATCACCGCCACTTTCATCATGCCGAAATAGGTGTAACCTATCCAACCCAGCAAACAAATACCCAGCATCGTCAGCAGCATATAGATGAAAAAACGGCTGCGTCGCGCAGCGATCTGCCAGTGCACCATGGCATACCAGTGATCCATCTGCCGCGATTGCTTGGCGCGCCAGAGAGTATAGCTCAGCAGAGAAAGAGAAATGATCGGCACCAAGGCAACCGGCTGCGGATAGGAGCGAAACACACCCAAGGTCGCCACAAAACACAAAATGTGGTTACCTATCAGATTGGTAAGAAATATATCGTGTGGAATCTTCGCTTGTCGTGTCAACTCATCGGTGATCTCGAATTTCATCTGTACAACCCCCATCCTGCCTGTAATATTTGTGTAACGGCAAGGAAAGAGGCTACCATCTGAGAGTTTGAAATACACCCCAGGAAAACCCCAAGGTAGATAGCGGAAAGCCTGAAAAGTCAGTCTGTTTCTTGATCTGCCATGAGCTTTTTTACCACCAATCGTTTAACCCAAAAGAGCAGCAAAAAGAGCATCGTGCCGGCAACTAAACCAATCCAAGGCTGCTCTTTGAGAATTGTTATAAACCAGAGACCGCTTCCCATTGTAAACTCTCCCGCACTTTGCCAAATACGAACACTGATCAACATGAGTCCCAACCAGCCCTATCCTCAAAAAGAGAGTTCCGAAGCATAGTCAGTCATGGGATTATAGGGCGGTCAACATCGTTTCACATCGAAAATCATCAATAGCGGAAACACGTCAGATGGAAAAGAAGATTATATTCTGGGTCCTCTCTCTCACCCTGGTAGCTGTGGCCCTCGCCATTCTCCTGCCCGGTGGTCGCCAGGCCGATCCCAATCCCAAACTGCCCTGGAAAACTCAACTAACAGCTGACCAGGCCGTACATGTCTTTGAACTTACTCTGGGTAGCAGTACGCTCGCAGACGCCAGGTCGGTGTTACAGATACAGGAAAAAATCAACCTCTTTATCGGCAAAGACGGTAAACTGGCACTAGAAGCTTATTTCGAACGGGTCTTCCTCAGCGGCCTGCGAGCCGATTTCGTGCTGGTGATGCAAGCCGATGAGCCTTTCCTGAGGGAACTCTATGATCGGGGAAATCGCATCAGACTATCCAACAACACCACCCGTAAGGTGGAATTGAGTAGCGAAGACCAGTTGCTGGTCGAAAAACTGCCAATCCATCTAATCAACTATATCCCCCACGCCAACCTGAATGAGGAACTGGTTATTAGACGTTTTGGGGAACCGGCTGAAAAAATAGTTGAGTCAGAGACAGGCATTACCCACTGGATCTACCCTGACAAGGGTATTAGTATTAGTTTGAACCCGGACGGTAAAGAGCTGATCCAGTATATGCCGTTGAATGAAATCGCTGCATTTATCTCACGCATCGAAGAAAACAATCGTCAGTATGAGGCAACCCAGAAGACAACTGGTTAATTGTTAGGGGCGTATTGCTTGATTACTCTTCTTGGTCCTCAGCATCCGGCATACGCTGTTTCGGCGCCTTTTTTTTCTTCGGCTCAATGTCGTCATCCATCAGGATACGGTGCCCTTCCCCTTCAAGGTCTTCGAACTGACCGGTACGCGCGGCCCAGAATAGCACCGCCACGGCAACCAGGCCGAGCAGAATCATACCAGGAATCAAACCGTATATGACATCCATAAAGTCTTTTCCTCGTCTCTATTCATGACCTATTTACACTAACTTTAACACCTTTGAACAGGGTGCGAATACGCGCAGAATTACCGATCACAGCCAGAGAACTCATGGGCATCGAGATTGCCGCCACCAGTGGAGTGACAATCGCCGACATAGCCAACGGTACCATGATCAAATTGTAGATGATGGAGATCCCAATATTTTGACGAATCGTAAGCAGGGTTCTTCTGGAGAGACCGATGGCGAGGCGCACCTTCTCCAGTTCGCTACTCATCAGCACAATATCTGCACTGGCGATGGAGACATCGGTACCGGAGCCCATAGCAATACCGACATCGGCGCGAACCAAGGCGGGGGCATCGTTTACCCCGTCACCGACCATGGCTACCCGCTCCCCTTCGGCCTGCAGCGATTTCACTACCTGGTCCTTCTCTTCGGGCAGTACCTCAGCTAACACCTCCAGCCCTCCAAGACGCTCTGCGATCGCTTCTGCCGCCTGACGGCGGTCTCCCGTCAGCAGAGTCAATTTAAGGCCTTCATGCTTGAGTGCAGCAATCAAATCACGGGCATCCTCCCGGATACGGTCCTCAATCGCGATCAAGGCCACTTGGCGACCTTGCATGGCGACATGGAACGATCCTATACCCCGCGCATCAAGCTCTGCAGTCAACCGATTGAACCGCTCGCAATACTGTACATCGTGAGCGCTCATCAGACTCATATTGCCGGCCAGAAGCTGCTCGCCATTCACCCAGGCCCTAATCCCCTGACCTGGCCGATAGCTAAACTCCTCAGCCTTGTAGGCCCGTTGATCGAGCTCATGACGATCCATCCAATCGAGCACTGCCTGCGCCGATGGATGTTCCGCGAATCGCTCCATGGCACAAAGTTTTGACATGAGCCTCGCAATCTCTGGCGGACAACCATCACTCGTCTCACTCCACTCCTCCGCTTCGGTATAGATACCAACCACCGAGATGCCTCCTTCGGTAAGCGTACCTGTCTTGTCGAAAATGACATGATTGATCGATGAGAGGCTCTCCAAGACTTCACCGTTCTTCACCAGAATGCCGTACTTCGCTCCCAGCCCCGAAGCAACGGCTATGGACATTGGGGTGGCCAATCCGAATGCACAGGGACAGGTAATAATTAAGACTGAAGTGGCCGCCAACAACGCCACTTCGAAAGAGCTCTCCAACCAGTAGAGGAAGGTCAATGTAGCCAGTGCCAAGGTTATCGCCACAAACCAGGGAACGATTTGATCGGCCAGACACTGGATCGGCGCCTTCGAGGCCTGCGCCTCCTCCACCAGGCTGATAATGCGTCCCAACGCTGTGTTCTTCAGTAATCCGCTGACTTCGACCTGAAGTACGCCATGGCGATTGATGGTACCTGCGGCGACATCGTCGCCCATGCCCTTGGTCACTTCTAACGACTCCCCGGTCAACATCGACTCATCAACACCGCTGCTCCCTTCCACCACGACACCATCCACTGGAATCCGCTCGCCCGGTTTGACAAGCACTCTATCACCAGGATTGACGGCGCGTATCGGTACCACCTTTTCACTGTCATCCTTCAGTAGCGTCGCCACCCGTGGTTGCAGATCGAGTAGACGCTGTGTGGCGGCAACCGCTTGGCGCTTGGACATCGCCTCCAGGTAGCGCCCAACCAGGATCACGAAAAGAAAATTGACCACTGTATCGTAGTAGACCTCTCCCACTTGGCTGCCGCTGACGGTAACATAGACAGAATAGAGATATGTAATGCTGGCACCGATGGCGATCGGCAGATCCATACCCAGGTGGAAGTTCTTCAGACCAGACCAGGCCCCCTTGTAGAAAGGAAAACCAGAGTAGAACAGCACCGGCGTAGCCAGGGCGAAACCGACCCAGTGGAACATGCCGCGGAACTCCCCCTCATCGGCGCCGGCATAAAGGGCGATGGAGATCCAGAGTAAGTTCATCATGCCGAAGGCCGCAAAGGCCATGCGGTAAAGCAGTTCGCGGTTCTGCTTCTTCAATGCCCCTTCGGCTACCTCAGGATCGTAGGGTACTGCGGCGTAACCAATCTGACCCAGACGTTCTATGATTTTCGAGAGATGAATCTGGCCATTGTGCCACTTAGCATGTAGCCGTTTACCAGAAAGATTGACCTGCGCCGAAATAATGCCCGGCATAACGTTGAGGGTATGCTCAATCAGCCATACACAGGCAGCACAATGGATACCTTCGATCAGCAGGTGTATCTCCCGCTCTTCACCAAGGTCGCCAACGAACTCCTCTTGCACCTCATCGATATCGTAGAAGGCTAACTCCTTGGGAATTTCTGGAGGCGGTGCTAGACATGTACCTTCTGGTGTGCGCTGATAGAAACCTTCGAGACCGGCATCATAGATAGCCTGACAAACCGCTTTGCAACCGGTACAGCAAAACTCCTGCATTTCACCCTCGATTTCTGCGGTTACTACATCGTCAGGGGGAATCGGCAGACTGCAATGAAAGCAGTTGCGGGTGACTTCTGCCTCGACAGTAGCCATCAGATACAATCCTCAGCAGACCAAATGGTTTTACCCAATGGTCTGGTTGTAGAACGCTCACACACAATGAGCCTCAGGGTACCCAGTCGATACCAACGCCAATCCGTTTCGGTGTGTTGTACTCGTCCTCACCCTGCTGAGCACTGACTAAAATATCCCAGGCACCCTTGAGAGGAAAGCGGACCTTGGCCTCATAGAGCCCTGGGCCAAGCCGTTGCATTGGTGCGTTAAAATCCTGGTTTGCATCCGATGGACGATAGGCATAGAAAATCACCGCGGTCGGATCTATTGGTGCGCCATCTTTATCTGTAATCGTAAAGCGGCAGATGATAGCCTCGTCGACATCAATCTTCCTCGGCAGGTCAACCTGCATCTGCCAGCCAGGGTTTCGCGCCTGACGTTTGAGCATGTTTTTTTCGTAGTCCTGGCCACGCTCGTAGAAGTCCTCGACAACCAATCCCGGATTATTAGTCTGGGCCAGATAGATCATGATCGCGTTCATAGTGAAGAAGATCACTACCATGGCAATCCATGCGATCACCCAAGGGCTCTGCCATGCGGATTTTTTTTCGGACATAACAGTAAGTTATATGATACGTTTTACGCAATAGGGGCGGACAAATGCCCACCCCTAGTAAGATTGTTATGATACAACAGATTGCGACTAGCGCGGACCAATAAAAACGCTCTTGCGATCTCCCTCAAGCATCTGGCCGTTATAGTCGCTCTGCACGGTGAAGACGATGGGCGAGGTCTCTTGCTGCAGGTTCTCCTTCGGCACTTTAACAAAGACCGTCTGGGATGTCACCATACCGTGCCTTGCTGTAACAGGTTTATCTGCATCCAACAGTACCAATCCTTCAGGTCCATCGGCACTTATAGTCACCTGCATATCCTCAGTCAGCTTATTGAGGATTTTCAAAGTGTACTTATTCTGAATCGATCCATCACTCTGTAGAACGTACAACGGTTGCCTGGAGTGAAGCACCTTCAGTTCCAACGGGGCGAGCGAGGTCAAACCATAAACGATACCGAACACTGCCAGCGACATGATCGTCAGATAGACCCATACACGAGGTCGCTTGAGTAGCGGCTTCGGCTTCTGATTGGCCTCCAACGCTTCATAGGATTCATAGCGGATCAATCCTTTTGGTCGACCAACCTTCTCCATGACCTCATCACAAGCATCTATGCACAGGGCACACATAATGCAACCCTCCTGCTGACCGTGGCGAATATCAACCCCGGTAGGGCAAACGGCGATGCACTGCTTGCAATCCACACAATCGCCGGTGGTGCGATTCTCTTCCGATTCACCTTTCTTAATGCGTCCGCGCGGTTCGCCACGATGGTAGTCGTAAGTGGGAACCACTGTGGTCTTGTCGATCATGACGCCCTGGATACGGGCATAGGGGCAGAGCCAAAAACAGGCCTGCTCACGCATGTAACCAGCAAGAACATAGGTACCGGCGGTAAACAGTGCGATAATTCCATAGGCCACCGGTGTGGCCTGGAGGGTGAAAAGATCGCCCCACAGATCTAAGGCCCCATAGAACCAGGCGACAAAGCTGATACCTGTAAAAACAGAAATAATAAGCCAGAGAAAATGTTTTATAAGCTTAATCCGAACCTTGTCGAAGCTGAACGGTGCCCCATCAAGTTTTCTGCGTTTTTGAGGTGCACCCTCAAGTTTATCTTCCAGCCAGGTAAAAACGTCGGTCCAGACAGTCTGGAAACAGAAGAAACCACAATAGATCCGCCCAGCTAGTGCGGTCGCTACCGCCAGCAGGAGGGCGAAGAAGAGCAGCGTGAGGGATAGCATCCAGAAATCCTGTGGCAAGATAGTCACGCCCAGGATATGAAACTGACGATTAGGGATATCGAAGAGCACCGCCTGGCGTCCACCCCACTGAAAGTATGGCCCTATGAAGAATAAGATCCAGACTGACGCCGTGAGCCACTTTACATTTCGCCAATACCCGCCCATGCGTTTGGCATGGATTGTTTCATCACCAGTATTCAGGTGCCAATGCACCGACTCAGCATAGAGGTCATCCACCACAGACTGCCTGGATGCTGTCTTTTCATTTCCGCTCAAGGGATCAACTCCTGTGATATCAGTGATGTCGTAAATACCAAAATCATATATGTCGCGTCAACTGAACGCCAATGCGATTTATCAATACATTAGAATAAATTAAACAACCATACCACAATGCTTTAAACAGGTATATTAAGGGGTTTTCACTAACTTCCGAGAAATACAATAAAAAAAGGGGGGTTTTACCCCCCCTTGGCTAATAGTTAGCAGCAGTTCGATTTAGCTTTGGTGCTTTTCAGCGTCGCTCTTTATAAGATTTTTAACCTTGAAGGCAAGGAAGACAATAATCACGACACAAATTGCTACACTGATTATTGAACCCCAAAATACTGCATCTACGTTCATAACAATCCCCTAACTCTACTTAGATCCTATGCAGCATCCTGCTGCATAGTGCTATGGTGGAAAAAGTGTTTAATCAGTAAATAGTTATCCAACTTCGGTTTACTGACCACCACCGAACCTGTGGACATATACGGCCAGCTTCTTGATATCATCCTCTGACAATCTGTCACCGAAATTCGGCATAATGGCTTCGCGGCTCTTCGACTCAGTTGCGTCATTCACACCATATCTGATGGTGTATTTGATGCTGTCCAGTAACTCCTCACCCGCTTCCGGGGTAAAGCGATAGATACCGTCAGTCAGATTTGCCGAACCCAGTACCGCCATACCCTTGCCGTCCATGCCATGACAGGCGATACAACCCTTTTGGGTAAAGTTGGGATCTGAAGTTGGATTACCTGCCATAATCGCGTTTGCCAGGCCATCAATTTCCGCATCGGACAGGATCTTGCCATGTGCGGTCATAATGCCCTTTCTACCCATAGTGATAGTCTGCTGGATGGTCTCGATATTGCCGCCATAGAGCCAATCGTCGTCAGCAAGTACTGGGAATCCGGGGCCACCCTGACCACCACCACCATGACAAGCGGCACAGTTATCGCCGAACAGTACTTTGGCTGATGCCTCCGCGTATTGAGAAAGCCCTGGTGTCGCCAGGATCTCCTTGGCTGACATGCCTTTGATCTGAGTCTCGAACTCAGCTCGTACTGCTTCTAACTCATCGACACCCTTTTGGTACTCATCCATCTGTGTCCAGCCCATGATGCCCTTGGTGTAACTGGCACCAGTGGGCCACATTGGATAGATGATGCCGTAAATTGCCCAGAATATAACCGAGGCCCAGAAAGCAAGCATCCACCAGCGTGGAGGAGGGTTACTGAGTTCCCGGAGATTATCATCCCATATGTGTCCGGTGTTGTTTTCTCCAGGAAAAGGATTACTGTCCGCCATTTTTGTCTCCGCTATCAATTACATCATCGTCGAAAGGGATGAAGCGGTTCTTTTCCAGCTTCTCCTTGTTTTTCGGACGCAATGCATAAAAATACACGATTACCATCAGAATGAAGGCGACGACCGTCATGGTCAGACCAATCCAATCATTGGTGGTCATCGCCCCCCAGTCGGTATGAAAATACTCGCTCAGACTACTCACGATAGACCTTGCTTTCTTCAATCTTAGCCATAGTACCCAACACCTGCAGATAGGCCACCACCGCGTCTTCCTCGCTCTTACCTGTCAGCTCGGCATTTGCAGTTGCTATGTCTTCGTCGGTATAGGGCACACCCAACATCCTCATAACCTCGAAGCGCCTGGCCATGTCCTTACCTTCTACCAACTTATCCTTTAAAAAGGGGTAACCGGGCATGACGGATTCAGGAACCACGGCGCGCGGCGCACGTATATGCTTTCGATGCCAGTCGTCCGAGTACTTGCCGCCGAGGCGGGCAATGTCGGGGCCGGTACGCTTGGAACCCCACTGGAAGGGGTGGTCATACATAGACTCCGAAGCCAGGGAGTAGTGGCCATAACGCTCTTTCTCGTCGCGGAAGGGCCGGATCATCTGCGAGTGACAGAGATAGCAGCCTTCCCGCTGGTAAATATCGCGGCCAGCCAGCTCCATCGCAGTATAGGGACGCATACCGTCACCAGGCTTGTGGTCATGTAGCGTCTGCCCCGGCTGGCGTTGCCAGACCA
>JASFJX010000108.1:0-8387 GCA_050119385.1 Candidatus Thiodiazotropha sp.
CGCTGTGACAGGCCTTCGGCCTGGTGGGCGGCCCGCGTTACCAGGATACCCCTGCCTTTGAAGTCAAAATCTGACATACTTCTCCATTCAGGCAACCTGGCATGACTACTATCTATCAATGGGCGTCATAAAGCGCCTTCAGAATCTCGTCAGCCCCCCACTCCAAGAGCCGTTCCGCCAACCCTTCACCCATGGCATTCGCCTCCTGGACTGTACCCTCGACCTCGCCACGAATGACCCGGCTGCCATCGGGTTCACCCACCAGGCCCCGCAACCAGAGATTGCCCGATTCCAACATGGCATAGCCGGCAATAGGGACCTGGCAACCACCGCTCAGACGCTGATTCATCGCTCGCTCAGCCTCTACGCAGTAAGCGGTTAGCGGGTCGTGCAAGGGTGCAATCATTTCATTGACCAATGGATCATCCACCCGACATTCGATGCCTACCGCACCCTGCCCGATAGCCGGCAGACTCTGCTCGGGACCGATAAGGGCGGTTATACGATCCTCGAAGCCCAGGCGCTTTAAACCGGCAGCGGCCAGAACAATAGCATCATATTCGCCATCATCGAGTTTTCGTAGACGGGTGTTTACATTGCCACGCAGGGATTTGATCACCAGATCAGGTCGCTGTTCAAGCAACTGACATTGACGTCGTAGACTGGAGGTTCCGACACAAGCTCCCTTTGGCAATTCGTCGATGTTTATACAGCGGCTGGAGACAAAGGCATCCCGCGGGTCCTCACGCTGCATAATCACCGGCAAATGCAAACCTTGCGGCAGTTCAACCGGGACATCTTTCATCGAGTGCACCGCAATATCCGCCTTCCCATCGATCAGGCCCTGCTCCAGCTCTTTGATAAACAGTCCCTTACCGCCGATCTTCGCCAACGGGGTATCGAGAATCTTGTCACCCTGAGTGGTCATCCCCATGAGTTCTACCTGAATATCCGGGTGTGCCTTCTTCAATTCAGCAGCAACATGTTCGGCCTGCCACATAGCCAAAGGGGATTTTCGGGTGGCAATTGTTATCGTCTTGGACATGGATGAGGGGCCTCAAAATTCAGATCGGACACAACGGAGCGCCTCTCGGCCCTCACTAATCGGGGCCTATGCTAAAGCCTGTAAGACATCCACGCAATTATGGCATCCCCTTCCCATAGTAGTGCAACAAGGCATCGATCCCTTCAGCACCCTCTTTACGCATCAGATTGGATAGCTGATCCGCCATCTCAGCATCACCCTGATTGATACCCACCAGATAGTCCCACAGGGTCCAGCGTAAATAGTCCATCCAGCGTCCATGCAGGTGCGGCACACCGGCTTCAGCCGGCGTCTCCGGGTCACCATGACACTCCCGACAATAGAAACGATGCAATCGCCGCCCGCGATCGACAAGCTGCCAGTCCGTGGTCTGCTTGGGGGGGATAAAGGCTTGCTGGCTGAAGTAGTCAGCCATACTGACCAAATCGTCTTCATCATAGGCCTGGACCAGACGCCCCATCACCGTAGCGAAACGCCCCCCATGGCGGAAGGCACGCATAACATTGAGCAGATATTCCCGCGGTAATCCGGCCAAGGATGGTATTGCCGGGGAACCGCTCTGGCCCCGCGGGCCATGACAGGGTAAACAGGACTGCACTACCAGTGGCAAGGCGTAGGGTTGTTCGCTTTGCCCATCGACACCCTCGGCCGCCATGCTCCCTGGGGCGAATTGTTGCAACCATATCCATACCACTATGGAGAGCCACTTGATCGGTTGGTCAGATCTCTTTCTGAAACGCTGTTTGAGCAAAAATGTACTACCTGACTTGTTCACTCCTCTCCCCGCAATATGCGCCTCACTTCAGGAAGGTGGCGGCGACTGACTTCCAGTCTCTCCTCACAACCACGCATAACTACCCGCGGTATGCCATCGCTCCCCTTTTCCAGACCCAACAGATGACGACGTACCACCAGGGCATTACGATGAATGCGCAACAGCCAATCACCATAACGCTCCTGCAGTCCCTTCAGACTCTCCTCGAGTAATAGCTCTCCCTCCTGATGCCGTGCCATGACATATTTCGAGTCTGCACGCAGATAGATCACCTCATCCAAAGGGATTGACCTCAAACCGCCCCGATAACTGGCGTGCAGCTTGGGAACCTCTTGTTCCTTGGCCGCGGTGGAAATGAGTTGGCTGCGGGTAAGACGCTGGCTACGCTGCAGTGCACTCAACAGCCGTTCTCTACGAACCGGTTTCAAAAGATAATCCTGGGCGCTGGATTCAAAGGCCTGAAGTGCGTGCTCATCGTAAGCCGTAGTGAAAATCACTGCCGGAGGCCAATCACTTTCAGCCAGCCGCCGTGCGGCCTCCAATCCATCCATACCCGGCATTTGTATATCCATCAATACTATGTCCGCACCTTGATCCTTGAACTGCTGTAGCGCCTCTTCCCCATTGGCTGCCTCACCCGCCAACCGGTACGGACTACCGAGTTCTTCGATCAATGCCACCAAACGCCGCCGGGCCAGGACTTCGTCATCCACCACCAATATTTTCACATCTCAACCCCCTTCACACTCAATTCAACAAGCCCTCTTATTCCCACCAAGGATGTGGAATCACCAGTCTCACCTGATGCTCCCCATCAATTTTCGATTCGGTCAAACTCGCTTCCAAATCGTACACCCCCGCGAGACGCGCGCGTATATTCTCCATCGCCAATTGATTACCCTGGCGATGACTCCGTTTGTCGGCTTCCGGAAGCGTATTGCGGATAGCCAAATTAATCCGATTGCGCCGATAACGACCCGTAATAGTGATCGTGCCACCTTTCGCGGCAGGCTCGATACCGTGGTAAACCGCATTCTCCAGTAACGGTTGTAGAATCATAGGCGGGATCTTTGCCTTATCCGGCAGGTCATTAAGATCCCACACCAGATGCAACCGGTCTCCCAGGCGATAGCCCTCGATACTGAGATATTGACGCGCCAGATCCAGTTCCTTGCCCAGACTGGAGAGCTTGCTGGCATCCGCGAGAGAGACCCTGAACAGATCGGCAAGATCCTGCACGACCTCTTCGGCCATCGCGGGATCACTACGGGTGAGACTGGCGATAGTATTCATGCTATTGAAAAGAAAGTGGGGGCGAATACGAGAGTAGAGGGCCTGCAACCGGGCACTGTTCTCTGCCTCCTCCTGGCGCCGCCAGCGATATTGCAGATAGAGGTAATGGAGACCCAAGACACCCACGATGGCGCTGATACCCACGGTACGCCACAGCAGCTCGCTAGGATCATGCGGCAACAACGCCAGATCCATGCCGTTATTGATCCTAATAATCAGCTGAGTGACAAACCAGGCTACCCCGAGCAGAATGAAAAACACGCTAAATCCTGCCCACCAATTGCCTAATCTGTTGAGATATGGACGTAACAGGCAGATCAACACCGCCGAGCTGAGACCTATCCATTGCACCAATAAGGAAATCAGGCTCAGGACAGACCAAAAGTCCCGCAACCGATCGGTCACGGCAAGTGACAACAAAATAGCCAACAGTTCACCGATAACAACCACGGCGAACACAGCACGCATGGCGCAAAGATTGGGGACAAAGATCACCTTGCCATCAGAATCCGATGGTCGTTTCCGTTCAGCTTGTTTCTCACTCTGCTGCATTCATCCTCTGCCTGCTATAATCCCGCCTGCTTACAAATTCAGGAAACCCTACATGAGCGACAGTCACGCGCCCGCGAAACCCTGGTCAGGCCGTTTCAATGAACCGACCGACGCCTTTGTCGAGGCATTCACCGCATCCGTCGACTTTGACCAGCGACTTTACCAATATGATATTCAAGGCTCCATCGCCCACGCCACCATGCTGGCCCGCCGGGGCATCCTGAGTGATGCCGAATGTGACACCATCGTGCAGGGACTGGAACAGATCCGCAAGCGTATTGAAAAGGGTGACTTCACCTGGTCTGTCTCCCTGGAAGACGTGCATATGAATGTCGAGTCAGCCCTCACAGAGGCTATCGGCGAAGCCGGTAAAAAACTTCACACCGGCCGCTCCCGCAACGATCAGGTCGCCACTGATATTCGCCTTTGGCTGCGAGACGAAATCGAACAGATCAGCAACGCCATCCTGCGCTTACAAACCGCATTGCTCGACAAGGCCGAACTGGAGGTTGAGACCATATTACCAGGCTTTACCCATCTGCAAACGGCGCAACCGGTCTCTTTCGGCCACCATATGATGGCCTGGTTCGAAATGCTACAGCGCGACAGGGAGCGCCTGGCCGACTGCCTCAAGCGGGTCAATGTCATGCCTCTGGGCGCCGCTGCGCTGGCCGGCACCACCTATCCCATCGATCGTCACCTGACGGCCGAACTGCTGGGCTTCTCGAAGCCGGCGGAAAACTCCCTGGACGCTGTCTCGGATCGAGATTTTGCCATCGAATTCAGCGCCGCTGCCAGTATCTTGATGATGCATCTCTCCAGGTTCTCCGAGGAGCTGATCATCTGGTCCTCTGCCCAATTTGGCTTTATCGAGCTCTCCGACAGCTTCTGCACCGGTTCGTCGATCATGCCACAGAAGAAGAATCCTGACGTGCCCGAATTGATCAGGGGTAAGACCGGCCGCGTATTCGGCCATCTCATCGCCCTGCTGACCCTGATGAAAAGTCAACCTCTGGCCTACAACAAGGATAATCAGGAGGACAAGGAACCACTGTTCGACAGTGTCGACAATCTGAAGGGGTCATTGAAGGTATTTGCCGATATGGTGCCCGCAATCAGCTGCCGCAAGGAGGCCATGCGACAGGCAACCCTGCAGGGATTCGCCACCGCTACAGACCTGGCCGACTATCTTGTGCGCAAAGGAATTCCCTTTCGTGACGCCCATGAAATTGTCGGCAAGGCGGTTGCTTTCGGCATTGCCGAGGGGCGCGATCTCTCACAGATGGAACTGCAGGAACTACAGCGCTTTTCTAGTCGGATAGAGGCGGATGTATTCGACATCCTAACCCTCGAGGGTTCACTCGCCGCACGAGACCATATCGGCGGCACCGCACCCAATCAGGTACGCAGTGCCATCGCCCGGGCCAGAGAGCGAATCGCAACCTGAGGTCGCAATGATACAACTGCACCATGTCAGCCTTCTGGTCGAGGACACCCAGAAATCCCTTGAGTTTTACCGGGATATATTGGGTTTGGAGATCGACACGACACGTCCCGACCTGGGTTTCCCCGGGGCCTGGTTGAAAGTGGGGGATCAGCAGATACATCTGTTGCAGCTGGATAATCCAGATGCCCTCGCCAAGCGCCCCGAACACGGCGGGCGGGACCGCCATACCGCCTTTCTGGTAAGCGACCTGGATAGCATACGCGACAGACTGGACCAGGCGGGTATCATCTATACCACAAGCCGCTCCGGGCGCAAGGCACTTTTTTGCAGGGACCCAGATAAAAACACCATTGAGTTGATCGCGGGATAAACGATGCCAAAAGACAGCCTGGACGACCTTAACTGCCGCCTGAAGGCCTTTGCCCAAAACCGAAACTGGGAACAATTCCATAATCCAAAGAACCTCACCATGGCGATGATCGCCGAGTGCGCGGAGCTGGTGGAACACTTTCAGTGGTTGACCCCTGAGCAGAGCATGAACCTATCCCAGGAGAAACATGATGAGGTTGCGCTGGAAATGGCGGATATCCTGATCTACCTGATCAGATGCGCCGAACGCCTCGATATCGACCTGATCGAAGCTGTTGAGCGTAAAATCGCCATCAATGAGGCACGTTATCCGGTAGAAAAGGTCTTTGGTGACGCCCGACGCGCCGCGGAATATGATGAGTAGAACATCGCCTATTAAGGTACCGGATTAATAACTTCCCTTTCCCCAAGCTTTACAGGGTGGAGTCTTGCCGTCACAGACGCTATCTTTTGAAAAAACCATTTTGGCAACTCAGAAATGAAAAGGGAGATGAGATGAAGAAGTTTCAATGCATAGTTTGCGGATTTGTCTACGATGAGGCTGAAGGCCTTCCCGAGGAGGGCATTGAGGCCGGCACCCGTTGGGCGGATATCCCGGAGGAGTGGGAGTGTCCGGAATGTGGCGTCGGAAAGTCTGATTTTGAGATGGTGGAGTTGGTCGCCTATTAATACCCCATAATATAAGAGTATTAGCAACAACCTAAAGCTACTTGATAAACACTCTAACAGGCTGTTTATGTTCGCTCATGTGGTGTGACAGGGCTCAAAATACTAATTACTGCCTGAAAATCCTGCTTTTTCGTCTGATTGTGCCTTTTCTCGAATATGTCTGACCGAAATAAAACGGCCTGATAATAGTTTTTTACAAATTTGCCCACCAAGGCTTCATTCTTAAGATTATCTGCCGATAGTGAAGTCTGAAATAAATATTAAATCGCTCACCGATGTAGTGCGATTCAAGCAAGATGCGAGGAATTAATTAATGGATATCGTACCCTATCTCAAGCTGATGGTGCAGAAAAATGGCTCAGATCTCTTTTTCAGTACCGGAGCCGCTCCTCATCTGAAAACCGAAGGTGAAACCCGCCCCATTGGATCCTCCCCAATGCAAACAGGGCAGGTCAGGAAGCTCGCTTACGGCATCATGAGCGACGATCAGATCAAGGAGTATGAATCCACTTACGAGTGCAACCTGGCGATTTCGGTCAACAACCTTGGCCGCTTCCGCGTCAATGTCTATAAGCAACGGGGTGATACGGCAATGGTGATCCGCTATATCAAAGGCGTGATCCCACCCGTGGAGAAACTCAACCTGCCGGTCATTCTCAAAGACTTGATCATGGAACCCCGTGGCCTGATCCTGGTGGTTGGGGCAACAGGTTCCGGTAAATCAACCACCCTTGCGTCGATGATCGAGCACCGTAATCAAACCATGGCCGGGCATATATTGACTATCGAGGATCCAATCGAATATCTCTATACCCACAAAAAATCTGTAGTCGACCAGCGCGAAGTCGGACTCGATACGCTCTCCTACGAAAATGCCTTGAAGAACGCCATGCGCGAGGCGCCTGATGTCATACAGATCGGTGAAATCCGAGAAATGTGCACTATGCAACACGCCATTGCCTATGCAGAAACCGGTCATCTCTGCCTATCGACGTTGCACGCCAACAACTCGAACCAAGCCCTTGATCGTATCATTAACTTTTTTCCAGACACCGCCCACCACCAGCTCTACATGGACCTCTCCCTCAATCTTCGTGCGGTCATATCCCAGCGCCTGGTGAAGGGTATCAATGGTCAACGCATCCCCGCGGTTGAGATCATGCTGCTGTCGGCCTATATCTCGGAGCTGATTCAGAAAGGGGATATTCACACCATCAAAGAGGTCATGGAACAAGGTAGCGAACGTGGCATGCAGACCTTCGACCAATCCCTCTATAATCTCTACAAAGAGGGAAAGATCTCCATGGAAGAGGCCCTCTCCCATGCAGATTCACGCAACAATCTGTCACTGAAGATACGCCTCTCCGACACCGAGGGTATAGAAGCACCAGGTGGCCTGGGCGTGGCAGAAGAACAGTTCTGATCTCCGTCTACACAAAAACAGATATGAGAATCAGGGGAGCTCTGAATTAACCAGAGCTTCCCAGGAACGTCAAATAGCATACCCCACCTGAACGACGGTCCCGGCATGGTCATCGACTGGCAGGGAAATTCCTATATCAGGTAGAGGTGTTTTTCAGCTACTATGGGAGCAGATGAAAAGTTGAGCGTAATAGCCATTCAGCATGGTATAGATATGAAAGATAAGTATATGGTTTTGCCCAGTTCACGATTCGATGAAATCAGGCTGGTTAAGGTTCCGAAAGACCTCGATACCAACGAGGCGTACCGCTTTGCGACAGGTATTATCGCCCAGACGGAAGAGACAAATCGTGACTACCGGTGGGAGGATATCGCTGAAGCCTTGGAGGCGCGTGGATTTGAGCCCGTCGAGGCTATGATCGGACCTGCGCTCGATTGAAGGGCAGACTCGATCTACACACGCCTGCCGCTAATTCGGTCAATCGAGGTCTTCGTATTCATCCAGATCCATCTGCAGCAGAATCGCCTTGCGCAGCAGCTTCTGCTCATTTCTCAGGGTCTTTTTCAGGCTGCTGATCTCCTTTTCAAGATCCTGTATCCGAAAGACCAACTCATCGGCATGGGCCAGGGTCTCTGGAGTGGGCTGAGGTGCCGCTGCCTGATTACCATTCGTACCCCCTCCAGCCGAGTGAATGGGAGAGACGGATGCTAGCTGGGGCGCCGACTCCGCCTCCTTTTTGTGGGGAGAGTCGAAGCTGACCTCTTGCTCCAGTTCCTGCATGACCGAGTGTACCGCCTCTTTCTCCAGGGTATGG
>JASFJX010000109.1:0-8375 GCA_050119385.1 Candidatus Thiodiazotropha sp.
TCCCGCGTTGCAGTCCTTGTTAAGGGAGGGGCCATTAACGGCGGACCGCGCCTTGTCTTGGGGCATTTGTGGGCCTCTGATATGTGCCATTTATTCGTTACACCACACTAGTGATTATAGTGACTTTTCTGAGATAACAACGATAAATTGATAGAAATAACTATCATATTTCATTTTCTGATAAAAATATCTGAGTTTCGGTCTCGATTTGTACCCTCGTGCTCTGGCAAAAAGTCCCCTTCGATCCCGAGAGGTAGAAAAGCCGTAACTATTCGATTTTAGGGATATTTTTATCACCACCCAATTCCTTTGACAATTAGGAACCGTCAGGTCTATCCATGAAACAATCCTGATGACAGGCGTTTAAGCATTTGCAATAAACGATAGTCTTCGCTATAAGATAGTCATAGCTACTGTGTAGTCTTGTTTTGTCACAATAGGAGGTGTCATGCTTAAACAGGTCTCACTTACCCTCATCGGTGTATCGCTTCTCTCTCACTCCTCCCTCTCCTGGACCGCGCCCGCCGGTGCAGTGGATGCGGATAATGCCAAAGGTCTCTGGCTGACTGCGGAGAAGGATGCGGTTATCGAGTTCGATACCTGTCCTGAGCGCCCTGCCTCGCTCTGTGGCCGAATCGTCTGGGACATCGATGCAGGAACGCCCGCCGACACCTGTGGTGTGCAGATCGCACAACTCAATAGCTATGCAAATGATGCCTGGCGTGACGGCTGGGTCTACGACCCCAGGGACAAGAAAAACTACAAGGCAACGATTCGCGTCAAGGGTGAAACCCTCAAGATTCGTGCCTTCATCGGCGTCGAGATTCTTGGTGAGACCGAGCTTCTCAGTCGTACCCATTCACTACCGGCTACGCCTGTCTGCAAGAACTAGTGGACTCAGAGTTTCCGCGATTCAAAAATCATTGGAGGATGCAATGCAATTCACGTCCAAGCTATCGTTCATCGCTAGCATAACACTTCTCTCTACAGCCCAGTTGGTTCATGCGCAGGAGCGAGAATTCGCCACCTATGAAGTCGACGTGAGTGCGACCTTGGTCAACGATGTGCGCACACGCGGTATCAGCGACTCTTTATTAAAACCGGCGCTCAGATTGAGTACGGAGATAGCCCACGAGAGCGGCATGGTGGGAATGGCCGAACTGGTGAAAGTGAGTAAGACGCAATTCCCGGACGGCAAGGGTCTCGGCCTGACCCTGGGTGCGGGCTATCGCTTTGGCGACCCGGATGCCTGGCACTTCGGTGTGGGAGTGGCGTCGGAGATTTTTCCCGGCGCCAACTTCACAGCGCCACACGGCATAGTGATGACAGACACGCCAATCGGTGTACTTCCTGTACCGGTCGATGAAAGCAAGACCAATTTTAACAGCAATTTCTTAGTGCTCGAAGTCAGCTACGGCGCCTTGGAAGGTCGTATCCTCAATGTGGTTTCGTCCACCTACCGTGGCGCCGATACCGGTGGTGTCTGCGGAGCAATGTTGAATTACAACTACAGCATGGGGCTTGACGTCACGTCTGCGCTCGAGTGTTATGACCGTGGCGATAAGGACTCCCGTGGCACCTTGCTCTACGATCTCGACTATACCATCGATCTCGCAGCGGCGACCAAGCTCAGACTGCATGCCGGTTATCAGGATGTCGCCAACTTTCCGGAAGCCGATTTTGCCGACTATGGGATCGGGCTCACCCGCAAGCAATGGGGATTCGAGTGGGCCATTGACTATCTGACCACCCGTACCAAAGCGCGTGAACTCTACCTGGTCTATGACAATGGGGAGTGGCGCGAGACCGATAACAACAAACTCCTGGTCTCGGTAAAGCGCGACTTCTGATTCCCCATGACACTGCGATTCGCTACAAATCGTCCGGAGACCTCAGGACCGCTGGTGTTGGCTGTTGATCTCGGTACCTCGGGATGCAAATGTGCGCTGGTTTCCCTTGACGGAACCGTGGAGGCATGGGCTTTCGAGTCTGTAGCGCTGCATGTGGATGGGGTTGCCGCAGAACAGGATCCGGAGGATTGGTGGCACGCGTTCATCTGCGCCGCCTCGAGCCTATGTGTCGGTGATGCGAGCCGGCGCGTGGTCGCCGTCTGCTGTTCGACCCAGGGTGAAGGCACGGTCTGCGTCGACCGGGACGGCAAGGCCCTGGGCCGGGCCATGCTCTGGCTGGACATGCGCGGGGCGGCAGCCATCGGTCGGCAACTGCGCGGGCGTTGGCTGAACATCCAGGGCCACGGCCCCTTGAAACTGTGGCGTTGGCTGAGCCTGACCGGTGGTGTGCCCGCGCAGTCGGGAAAGGACAATGCAGGGCATATGGCCTGGATACGGGAGCATCAACCGGATCGCTACGAGCGCAGCTACAAGTTTCTCAATGTGCTCGACTTTATGAATCTGCGCCTCACCGGTCGTTTCTGTGCAACCCACGACTCGATCCTTACCGCCTGGGTCACTGACAACCGTGATGCCGGCAAGCTTCGTTATGACGGGCGTCTGATCGACATGCTCGGCATCGATCGCCATAAGCTGCCGGACATTGTCTCCTCCACTGAAGTGCTCGGACCTCTACTGCCTGGGGTTGCCGAAGTACTTGGTCTGTCGCGGGATACTATGGTTGTTGCCGGTGGTGTGGACAATTCAGTGGTGGCTGTGGGTGCGGCGGTGGAAGACTACGCCAGCCATCTCTACCTGGGTACCTCGTCCTGGCTGGGCGCACATGTACCTTTCATGAAGACCGATCTGCGCCACAAGCTTGCCAGCGTGCCGTGCGCAGTGAATGACCGCTATCTGGCCATGGCGATGCAGTCGACTGCGGGTGCCAATCTCTCCTTTCTGCGCGACCGCATCCTGTTTCATCCCGATGAGCTGCTGAGCGACGAGCAGAGACCCGACGTTTATGAGATTCTCAACAAGATCGCTGCCCGCGTGCCAGCAGGCGCCAACGGCCTCATCTACATGCCCTGGCTGTTCGGTGAACGCACCCCGGTGGATGATCCGAGCCTGCGTGCCGGCCTGATCAACCTCTCTCTGGCTCATACCCGTGAAGACATAATCCGAGCCTTCATGGAAGGGGTGGCGCTCAACACCCGTTGGATGTTAAAGCCCTTTGTCGGTCTGCTTGGCCGTGACACTGGCGCCATTGCCGCCGTTGGCGGCGGTGCTCAGTCGGACCTCTGGTGCCAGATCATTGCCGATGTCACTGGCCAGCCGATTCGTCAGCTCGCCGATCCTATTCAGGCCAACGCCATTGGTGCGGCATTTATCGCCGGAGTCGGTATCGGTGCCCTGCAGTTCTCCGATCTGCCGGCACTGCAGCGTCAGCGCCGGGTCTATGAGCCGGTTGCGGCTTTGCGCAACCTTTACGACGAACGCTATGCCCTGTTTCTGGAGTTGCAGCGCAAGCTCTCGCCGCTCTACCGCCGCATGAATCCCAATCCCACCATCGAAGGGGGTACCCGTGCAAGCGCATGAGGAACGTCAAAGCGTTATCGATCTGTGCATCGAACTCTCCCGGCGCGGTTACCTGGCCGGCACCGGAGGCAATGTAGCACTGCGCATTGGCACCGACCATTTTGCGGTCACGCCTTCAGCGCTCGACTACCAGGCGATGACGGCTGAGGATATTTGCGTGGTGCGGCTGTCTGATCTGGAATGCATATCCGGTCGTTACGCCCCTTCGGTCGAGATGGGCCTGCACGCGCGGGTCTTGCGCCGCCGGCCTGATGTCATGTGCAGTATCCACACCCATCAGCCGGTAGCGAGCGCTTGTGCCTTGCTCGGTAGAACCCTACCTGTCGACGACGTACAACTGGTTCGCTCGATCGGTGCGGAGGTACCGGTTATCGGCTATATGCCATCGGGCACTTTTCTGCTCGCAGGCATGGTCGGCCGCGCGTTGCGATCCGATATCAACGCCTACTTGATGCGCAATCACGGTGTGCTTTGCTGCGCAGAGAGTGCTCAGGCGGCGCTGCAGACTGTCGAGGACCTGGAGCGGCTGGCATATGACCGGCTCTGTGCCCGCATCACGGCCCAGACAGTCGTCAATCCCGAGCGTAACGCTATCCTGCGCCGGGTTCTCGCCTTAATGGAGGTCATGTGAGACCCCTCAACTATCTTAAAATCAGTGTAGTTCTATGGATATGAAAAAGGAGTGTGCCATCTCTGCATGGCCCGATGTCGATACCCTCTATCGTCGTTTTGATGAACTGGTTGGTCAGCCCATGTGTCCGATCAAACCCCAGGGCATGGAGCAGGTAATGCGCTATTTCGATCAACGCTGCCAGGGCTCCAAGAGGCTGTCGGAGTCGGCCCAGGCGGTGATCCCGGGCGGCGTGCAGCACAACCTGGCCTTCAACTACCCCTTTCCGCTGGCCATGAGCGAAGCGCACGGCGCGCTCCTGACCGATGTAGATGGAAACAGCTATATCGATTTCCTGCAGGCCGGCGGCCCCACGCTGCTCGGCTCCAATTCGCCGGTGCTGCGGCAGAAGATCGACGAGGCACTGAAAGAGTGCGGGCCGGTCACTGGTTTGCTGCATGAGTATGAAATAAAGCTGGCCGATTTGGTCTGCCAAAGCATGCCCGGGGTGGAGATGTTGCGCCTGCTAGGCTCAGGCACGGAGGCGGTGATGGGCGCGGTGCGCCTGGCGCGCGCCTATACGAAAAAGCGTACGATCATCAAGATCGGCGGCGCCTACCATGGCTGGAGCGATCAACTGGTCTACGGCATGCGCCTGCCGGGCACTGGACGCATGGAAGCGGTGGGTATCCCATGGGGTGCCACGGCGCTGACCCAGGAGTGTCCTCCCAATGATCTGGATGCCTTGCGCCGAAAGCTGCAACTCAACCGGCTGCGCGGCGGTACGGCCGCGGTATTGCTGGAGCCGCTGGGCCCGGAGAGCGGCACACGGCCAGTACACCCTGACTATAATCGCCAGGTACGTGCTTTGTGTGACGAATTCGGCGCCCTGCTGATCTTCGACGAGGTGGTCACCGGTTTCCGCCTTGGCCCCGGCGGCGCCCAGGCCTACTTCGGTGTCACGCCGGACATCACTGTGCTGGGCAAGTGCCTGGCCGGAGGCTACCCCATGGCCGGCGCCATAGGCGGTCGTCGCGATATCATGATGTTGCTGGTTGGCGGTATCGGCACCAACTCGCGGCGTGCCTTCGTCGGTGGCACCCTCACTGCTAACCCGCTCTCCTGCGTGGCGGGCTTCCATGCCCTGCAAGAAGCCGAGACCAGCGATGCCGCTGTGATGGCCGGGCGCGCCGGCGACCGCCTGCGCCGTGGGCTGGAGGGGATCATCGAGCGGCTGGGTCTGCCCTATGTGGTCTATAACATGGGCTCCATAGTCCATCTGCAGACCTCTGGCGTGCTGCTGTTGAATGCCGGTAACCTCTACAAGTTGTGGAAGCTAAAACCTGAGGCCAAGGCGCGTAAGCACATGATGGAAGAGATGGGGGCGGCCTATGCGGCCCACGGGCTCATTACCCTGGCCGGCAGCCGCATCTATACCAGCCTGGCGGACACCGACGAGGTGATCGACGAGGCGCTCAACCGTTTCGAGGATGTCTTCAAACTGGTGTAAGCATGAGGCTTTCAGGATGATTGAAACCGAGCATTTGGAAAAACTGTGGTACGAGACACGCGAACGTCTGTTGGCCAAAGAGTTGCTTCGAAATAAAGACGCCAGCCTCTCCGTGCGCTGTCCCGGGGACAGGATGATGTGGTTTGCCAAAGTGTCTGAGGAAGAACCCTTACTGATCGATTGGGAGGACGATGCCCAGAGCAATATGCCGGGTGTAGTACATACCGCAGTCTATGACATGCGTCCCGACGTCGGCGCTATTACCTGGGGCAGCGCATCTTACGGACCCTGCCTGGCCGACTTCGGTGGTGTGTTGCCACAGATCTTCGATGAGCAGGCGCGTCACCTTGGCCCTATGGCATCAGCACTCGAGGATATCGGCGGACTCGAAGATGCACTGCGTGCGGGTGGCAATGTCCTGCTGGTGAAAGGTATGCCGCTATGTTTTGGCACCACCTGTACGCGGTTGGCTCAGAACCTGGAGTTGTTCGAGAAATGCGCCAAAGCCTACGTACTGGCGATTGCCACCGGCGGCGCAGTGAAGCCCTTGCCCTGGTGGGTGCGTCGTATCGCCAACGGTCGCCTGGCCAAGGATCAACGCCGTGCCGCGGAAGCCATCAACAGCGGGGCGTTGCCTGAGCTGAGTCGCGCCTACTAATCCCTGATCGCTGGAGGAACTCCCGATGCAAACCCTGTCTGCCGCATCATTTTCGCGGTTAGAGATGAGCGCGGCACTACTTGTCGGCTCTGTGGCCCTGCTGATGCTCGGCCTGCAGCCTATCCTGCTGGGCGAAATGGTGGCCAGGCAGGTCATCACTCTGGAAGGGGTGGGCATAGTCGCCATGGGCGAGATCATCGCCTTGGGTCTGGGTGTTGTCCTGGGCGACGCGGTGCTGCCTCTATCGCGCTACCGGCTGATTATGGTGATCGCCGCTGTGGCGGTCGCTGTGTTCAATGTCGCCACCTGTTACGGCGCGGGTGACGCTCCCCTCGCCGCCCTGCGTGCGGTGGCCGGGCTGGCCGAGGGCGTGCTGGTATGGGTTACTACCAATATCATCGTGCGCTCTGCCAAACCGGATCGCCTGGCCGCAGTGTTCATCGTGGTACAGACCCTGAGCCAGGCAGGTATTGCGGCACTGCTGGCGGTGCTCATCGTGCCACGCGCCGGTTGGCAGGGCGGCTTTGTGCTAGTGGCCGTGATCTCCCTGCTGGTGAGCCTGCTAGTCCGCTTCCTGCCTGCGGGATTGAAAACACTGCGCGCCGAAGGCGCGCAGCCTGTGTCCTGGTCATTCGCCACCCTGCTGCCCCTGGTGATCGTATTTTTTCAAATGGCCGCCATCGGGTCGTTGTGGGCCTACCTGGAACCGCTGGGCAGAGCCGCCGGCTTCGACGACCAGGGCGCACAGACCTTGATTTCAAGTGTTCTGGTGATGCAAGTACTGGGCGGTTCGTTGGCTATATATGCGGTTCGGCGCCTGGGAGCCAAGGCTACGCTCACCGGGGGGGCGATGGTGCTGGCCACCATTGCCTTTGCGATTCACCAATTGCCGCCGGGAAGCATGGTGACCTTCTCCGTCCTGTTGGCGGGATTCGGCTTTACCTGGTTGTTCATTATGCCTTTTCAGATCGGGCTGGCGTTCATCGCCGATCCCAGCGGTCGCATCGCCGTTCTGATCCCCGCCATGCAGTTACTGGGCAGCGCCATCGGCCCGTTGATCGCCTCTTTCACCGTTTACGGCGACGAGGCCGGCCTGGTGCCCCTGGTGAGTAGCACCTGTGCAGTGCTTGCGTTTGCCTTGCTGCTAAGCGGACAGAGGCGTCTTGCCAGCCAGACTATGCGGGGGGAGGAAGCGTGATCGACAAGGATTCTAAGGCTACCGATCGACAGCGGATTGCAAACTGTTTCGAGGCGCAGGGTGCGATGGCGCTGCGTCTGCGTACCAGCGGACTGCGAGAGCGTCGGCGCAAGCTGGTAAAGCTGCGGGATGCTTTGTTGCTCAGGCGTCTCGAGATCCATAGTGTTTTTCACCAAGATTTCCGCAAGCCCGCCGCCGAGGTGGACCTGACGGAGCTCTTGCCCGTGGTGGACGAGATCCGCTATGCATTACGCAACTTGCGTCGCTGGATGCGGCCCAGGCGTGTAGCACCCAGCTTGACCATGTTGGGCACTACGGCGCGGGTGACCTATCAGGGCAAGGGGCGTTGTCTTATCATCGGTACCTGGAACTACCCCTTGGCGACGCTGATCGGCCCCCTGGTGTCCGCTGTCGCCGCGGGCAACACAGTGATCCTTAAGCCTTCGGAGTTCACGCCGGCGGTCAACGAGGTGTTGGTTGAGCTTATCGCCGAGGTTTTCGATCCCGCCGAGGTAAGCCTGATTGAGGGGGGAGCTGAGACCGCCCAGGCACTGCTCGAGCACGCCTTCGACCACATCTTCTTCACGGGGTCGCCGGTTGTGGGCAAGCTGGTGATGGCCGCCGCCGCCCGCAATCTGGCATCGGTGACACTGGAGCTGGGCGGAAAATCACCCGTCATCGTCGACGCCAGCTCGGATCTGAGACGTGCCGCCGAGACGATCATCTGGGGCAAGCTGATCAATGCGGGGCAGACCTGCGTAGCACCGGATACCCTGTTCGTCGCGCGCAGCGTGCGCGATGAGTTGTTACGCCATTGCCGGGAGGTTATTGCCAATCGCTACGGCCAGAGTGATGCAGAGGTGGCCGCCAGTGCCGATCTGGCGCGCATGATCGACCAGCGACATAGCGAG
>JASFJX010000110.1:0-8357 GCA_050119385.1 Candidatus Thiodiazotropha sp.
TGACTTCATCGAAATCACCTTCGTTGTGGTGCCGATCGTCGGTCCCATACTACTCTCCATGGGGCTCGATCCTGTCTGGCTGGGCGTGATGATTGCTTTGAATCTGCAGACCTCCTTCTTGACACCGCCATTCGGATTTGCACTCTTCTATCTTCGCGGTGTTGCGCCGCGCGAGGTAACGACGGGCGCCATATACCGGGGTGTGGCGCCATTCATAATGATTCAGCTGATAATGCTGGGCCTGTTGGCCTACTGGCCACAATTGGCAACTTGGCTGCCCGGCGTTGTTTATGGTTAGGTTTCTTTTTTACATCTGTTGTAAACCGCAAAATGCAAATATGGTAGTTTTACTGCGCTGAATGGTATGGCAGGAGAGCCCCCCGTGGTGATTGCGCCCTCTCCCGGTAGAAGTTGGCGCAATAGTCAAAGAACAGTTTTAGCCCGAATGTTTCATCCCGTTACAAGGGTGCGTTCAGCGCTAGTCGGTGCCACTTTGTACTTTGCAAATATTTCAGAAATATCTCTTAAAATCCATTGGTTAATTTGTTTTCCAAGCGACCGGGTGAAATCTTCGGGTTAGTCCAGCGGTATACGAATCTTCTGGCCAGGGTAGATCAGGTCGGGATCTTTGATGACCTCGCGGTTTGCCTCGAAGATCTTCTGATAGTCGGATGCCTTACCGAGGAAACGCTGGGCGATGGCTGAAAGGGTATCGCCACGCTCAATCGTATAATACTCGACCTTGGCTTGCTGTAGTGGCGCGCTAACCGAATCAGCGGTCACTTCGCTGACACCCTGAACATTGCCGGCGATCAATACTGTCTTTTCCAAGGCTTCAGCACTTTCAGCGTTGCCGGAGAGTGTGACTTTGCCATTTTCAAAAGCGACATCCAGGTTTTTGATGCCCGGATTGTTCGCTTCAATCTGTTGTTGAATTTTTTCCGCGGGATCGTCATCCTTGGCGAAAAGTTTTTTACCCAAATCTGCGGCGAAATCAAACAGCCCCATAGCATTCTCCTTCTGATTACTTTCTCAACACATGGTTGCAGGGTTGCAAGCTACCTACTCATTCAGGTACTTGTCTGCCCTGCCGGGTCGGATCAGTCTTTCAGTACGAAGGTCACCTTCATCGTAACACGATATTCTGTAACCTTGCCGTCAGTGACGGTTACCTGCTGATCCTTTACCCAGGCCCCTTTGATATCCTTAAGTGTCTTGTTGGCTCGCTTGATACCTTTGGTTACGGCATCTTCAAAGCTTTTGTTGGATGAAGCGATGATTTCAGTGACTTTTGCAACCGACATGTTATTTCTCCTATAACAAAATGATATTGCAGTCTGTAGTCCAGCAATCTTGTGGCGTGATGAGCAAGGCTCTGATGGGGATCAAGAATCCCGCCTGCCTGGTCATGACGATATGCGGTCATACCAAGTGTTGGGGATCCTGAGGTTTATTGACTTGCAGCGATCGCAGAATCCCTTCAATTTCGCTCGTGTGAAACTACAGCGCACTCGCATGAGTTGAATTGAAACAACCCGCTAGTCATGGTGGGCGCTACAGACTAACCAGTAGCATAGATTAGTGGAACCTATCCGGATAGGAGTAACGAGGAAAAAATTCCAAAATTTCCATCAACCCGCTCTGCGCAAGCGAGGTTGTGGTCACTCACTCAATGCTTGCAGCAGTTTTTTCAGGGCCTGGCCCCGATGGCTCAGGCTGTTTTTAACTGCCGGTGCAAGTTCGGCGGAACTACAGTCATGGGTGGGGACATAAAAGATCGGGTCATACCCAAAGCCGTTATCGCCCCTGGGTTGGCGCAAAATACGCCCTTCCCATGTGCCCTGGCAGATGATTGGAGTAGGATCTTCAGCGTGTCGCATATAGACAAGCAGACACTGGAACCTGGCACTGCGCTGATTATCTGGTATCTCTTCGAGATGGGACAGCAGTTTTTGCAGATTGGCTTCGTCGGTCGAGCCTGGGCCGGCGAAACGAGCCGAATAGATACCGGGTGCGCCGTTTAATGCATCCACCTCGATGCCTGAATCGTCGGCGATGGCAGGTAGCCCGCTCAGGCTTGCCGCATGGCGGGCCTTTTTGATGGCATTCTCAACAAAGCTAAGACCATCTTCCACCGCATCCGGAATATTGAACTCCTTTTGTGCTACGACGGTGATCTGTTCACTGGCAAGCAATTGATTGATTTCCCTTACCTTACCCGCGTTGTTGCTGGCAAGTACAATTTTTTCACCCTTATGATGTCCACTCATTCCTGTTTCACCTTTTTCCATGATCTACGAGACATATCCCTAGTCGTGTTAGCTTCGAAATGCGAGTTGTTTTTACCATTGGCACATACCGAAGTTCACATGGCTTCTGGATGGACACTCATTAGTTGATCTTCACTTCTTATAATCGCTACAGAACCGCTTGTCTTGTGTAAATGTTTAACCCTCGAGAGCGTCTTTCTGGATCTGGATTATTTTTCCTATACCTTGTTGCGCAAGGTCCAGCATGGCATTCAGTTCATCACGGTTGTAAGCGGTTCCTTCAGCCGTACCCTGGACTTCGATAAAATCGCCGCTGTCATTCATTACAACATTCATATCGGTTTCGGCATTTGAATCTTCGGCATAGTCAAGGTCGAGTACCGGTTCGCCGTTGTAAACGCCAACAGATACAGAGGCGACCATACCCAGCATCGGATCATTACCCAACAGACCGAGTTTTTGGGTATGCTTGATGGCGTCGACCAATGCGACGCAAGCGCCGGTAATGGATGCGGTGCGTGTCCCGCCATCGGCCTGGATGACATCACAATCAAGGGTGATGGTTCGCTCGCCCAGACGCTTGAGATCCACCGCAGCTCGTAGCGAACGGCCAATTAGGCGTTGTATCTCCAGGGTGCGCCCCCCCTGTTTTCCACGGGCGGCTTCTCTTCCCATACGGTCAGTGGTGGATCGGGGCAGCATGCCATACTCCGCGGTGATCCAACCCTGACCGGCGCCCTTGAGAAACCGTGGTACCTGTTCTTCGACGCTGGCGGTACAGATCACCCGAGTGTCACCGAAGCAGACCAAAACCGATCCTTCGGCATGTTTCGTATAGTGACGGGTAATGGTGATCGGTCGCAGTTCATCGGCTTGGCGTGAGGATGGTCTCATCAGGGATGTGGCTCCAATAAGTTGAGCGTGCTTCGGTCTGACTTGAGCAAACCGCAGTGAATCTAGCCCGAATGAAGCATTCGGGCCAGGGGCGTCATTATGGTTGAAAGCGACGAGGTTGTCAGCATTTCAGGTAAATTGTCACAATTCAGAGTCCCACCAAATCAATCTGCTTTTCGGGTCAATAGGTGGGACAGGGTCCCACCACCCACGATTTTTTTCAGTTGCAATAGATGGTTTTTGTTGAAGCTGATGTTCAGCGAGGTCCGCCGATGATGGATCCCAGGATGCCGCGAACGATCTGTCTTCCCAGTTTTGAACCGATGGCGCGTGCAACAGACTTGGCGAAGGCTTCACCTATACTTTGGCGCCTGGAATCCCCACTGTTTTTTTTGGCCCGTTTCCGTTCCTTCTCTTCTGCCTCTTTTTTCGCCTGTTCTTCCCGTCGCTTGATTAACGCCTCTTCACGATTCTTCAGCATTTCATAGGCTGATTCCCTGTCGATCTGCGCATTGTAGGTGTTACTGAAGGGGGAGCGTTGGATGATTTTTTTACGTTCAGACTGATCGATCGGTCCGAATTGGGAGCGGGGAGGGGACATCAGTGTCCGTTCCACCACGCTGGGTACGCCTTTTCTGTCCAGGGTGGAGACCAAGGCTTCACCGACACCTAGATTGCTGATTACCTCCATAGTGTCGAAGGCAGGATTTTCACGGAAGGTTTCAGCCGCTGTCTTGACGGCCTTTTTGTCCCGTGGGGTATAGGCCCGCAAGGCGTGCTGAATGCGATTGCCTAACTGCCCAATGACCTCGTCCGGGATATCGTTGGGGTATTGGGTGATAAAAAATACGCCCACACCCTTGGATCGTATCAGCCGTACCACCTGGGTTATTTTTTCCAGCAGTGCCTTCGGTGCGCTGCTGAACAGCAGATGCGCCTCATCGAAAAAGAAGACCAGCTTTGGCAGATCGGCATCACCTCTCTCCGGTAACTCTTCCATCAGCTCGGAGAGAAGCCACAACAGGAAGGTGGCATAGATGCGTGGTGAGTGGTACAAGGTGGTGGCGTCGAGAATACTGACCACACCCCGCCCGGAGAAATCTGTCTGCATGAGATGCTCGATCTGAATGGCGGGTTCGCCGAAAAAGATTTCCCCACCGGCCTCTTCCAGTACCAACAGCCTGCGTAGAATGGCCGCCACACTCTGCTTGGATACGCGGCCGTATTCCCGCTCCAATGTTTGACTGTTGTCAGCAACCCAATTCAGCATTGATCTCAGATCCTTCAGGTCGAGCAGCAACAATCCCTCGTCGTCAGCCAGGCTGAAGGCGATCTGCACAACCCCCTCCTGGGTCTCATTCAGCTCCAGCAGGTTGGCCAGCAGGGTTGGCCCCATCTCCGAAACCGTGGTACGTACGGGGTGACCCTGTTTACCATAGACATCCCAGAAAAGGACTGGACAGGGCTCGAATGCATGGCCCTCTATCTTGATATATTCCAATCGCTCTGTGATTTTGGGATGGACTTTGCCGCTACCCGCGAGGCCTGACAGGTCTCCCTTCACATCGGCGGTGAATACCGGCACACCCAGGCGCGAGAAGGACTCGGCCAATACCTGCAGGGTGACTGTTTTGCCTGTGCCGGTGGCTCCGGTGATCAGGCCGTGCCGATTTGCCATCCCTGCATTGAGTTGGATCTGTTTTGTACCATTGCCGCCAAGCAGGATCGTGTTGTCTGTCATGTTCATTCTACCTGGGTCGCGAATTGACGATATTTTTAAAGTTCTCGACTGTGATTAACTCGGTACACAGCAACCTATCTTTTAAGAATCAGAATGTTAGGGGCTTCAGCTGTGCCCTGGACGTAACCTGTTATAATTAAGTGTCGCTTTTTCGGTTAGACTCAACCAAAGGCAGCTATAAGAGCCCACACCCCGAACACTACTATTTAACATGCCAATCTCTATTTGGCGAATCGATGATTTGGAGTTGATAGATGCGTTGGAGAGGACAGCGAAGAAGCGACAACGTCGAGGATCGCCGCAGTATGCGAGCACCATCCCCAATGGGCGGGTTTGGCGGAGGAGGCGGACTGCTTAATCTACTGCCCGCTGTATTCAAGCTGTTCGGTTTCAAAGGCGGTATGGTCGCTGTTCTGGCGATTGGCGCCTATGCATTGATGAGTGGTAACCTTGGATCGATTCTGGGAGGAGGCGGTGGAGAGGAAAATCTCTCCTCTTATGAGAGCGGCCCGCTCAAGCAAAGCGCGGAGGAAAAGATACTGGTCGATTTTGTCTCTGTCGTGCTGGCCGATACCGAGGATACCTGGCATCAGATTTTCAGCCAGATGGGAGGCAAGTATGAGGAGCCGAATCTGGTGCTGTTTCGAGGCGCCACCAAGACTGCTTGCGGTTTCGGACAGGCGGCCATGGGGCCCTTCTACTGCCCTGATGACCACAAGGTCTACATCGATCTCTCTTTCTACAGCGATTTAAAAAATCGCTTCAAGGCCCCTGGTGACTTCGCTCAGGCCTATGTGATCGCCCATGAGGTAGGACATCATGTGCAGACCCTGTTGGGTATTTCCCAGAAGGTGCAGAAAGCCAAGAGATCACTCAGCGAGGTGGAGGGCAACAAGCTCTCTGTTCGCCAGGAGTTACAGGCAGACTGTTTTGCGGGTATCTGGGCCTACCACGCAGACCGTTCGCGCCAGTTGCTGGAATCGGGGGATATCGATGAAGGTCTCAATGCGGCAAGTGCAATTGGTGACGATCGCTTACAGAAACAGTCACAGGGTTACGTCAGCCCAGACACATTTACCCATGGGAGTTCTGCGCAACGGGTCAAATGGTTCAAGATCGGTTATCGGAGTGGCGAGTTAAAACAGTGTGATACTTTTTCCGCTAAAACACTGCAATCGAATCTGGGAACTGATCTGTCACTCTAGGACTTTAATCGTTATCGATGGTTATGCAGGCTGGCGGCGGTGATGGCAATAATATGAAAGGGGGGGATTAGCTATGGGTATTATTTCCTGGATAGTGCTTGGACTGATCGCAGGTGCATTGGCCAAATGGCTGATGCCCGGTAAAGATGGAGGTGGACTGATTATAACCACATTGTTGGGGATTTGCGGTGCCGTGGTGGGTGGCTATATCGGTTCATTCATCGGTTTGGGTAAGGCCACTGGACTGAGTATTCCCAGTATCCTTACTGCCACCGCAGGCGCATTTCTCATACTCTTTGCCTATCGACTGATCAAGCAGTACGATAAGGGGAATGACTAGGACAGCTCCTCCCGATAGGGCCTAATCAATATCGACATCATCGACGAATTTACGCAGGTCTTGAATAGCTTTGGTGACTTCGACCTGCTCTTCAGGTGTGGTAAGCAGGTCTCTTTTCTTGGCGCCAGAGATGGACATACTCAAATCAGTGGGTTGCGGCTGGGCTTGCGTCTCTAGCAATTTCAAAGCGACCACGGTGACATTGTCGCTTTCGGGGTGACTTTTGGACGCTGCCTGGTTTGCTAGCTGGGCAACGTTTTTTACCAATGATGCCTGCTTTTTATACAGGGAATCGACCATCGGGCGTTCTGGGAGCGGCCCCCAAAAGCCATCGCTACAGAGCAACACCACATCGCCTTGCTGGAGTTCATGCGGTCCGCTGAGTTCTGCAACCGGTCGATTATTGCTGCCTCCAAGACAGCGGGTTACATAGTTGCGGAACTTATGGGTGTGTACCTGTGCCGCAGAGATGAGACCCTGTTGGCGCAGATGCTCCACATAGGAGTGATCGTCGGTGCGTTGATGGATCACACCATTGCGCATGATGTAGAGACGGCTATCACCTATATGCGCCCAATAGGCATTGTCGTCCTGTACCAGGCACAGCACACCGGTGGTGCGAGGCTCGATCGGGGGTTCCTGTTTACTGCCGAAATCAAGGATTTCCCGATGACTCATCTCCAATAGCCCGGAGAGGAAAAAGCGTGGGCTGGATATGGGCTTACGGCTGGTGAGAAATGCCTTGCGCGCATTATCCATGAGAATTTGCGCAGCCATCTCCCCCTTTGGATGGCCGCCCATGCCGTCCGCCAAAGCCAGCAAAATAGAGTCAGGTGCCTCCATGATCAGGTAGCGGTCCTGATTCGTGGAACGATCTCCCATAAGGGTATATTGTGCCGTTTCGTATTTCACAATATTGCCCTTTGCTCATCGATCAAGTTAGAAATGGCACTTTCACTATCAAGCTTATCTACTTGCAGTGCTTGCAATAGTTCGCCGGCATTTTGAGGTCGCTTTTCGTACTCGATCTCCATCGCCCAGTCGATCGCCTCAAGCATGTTTGCCGGGTAACGGCGCCGATAGATCCGGGCTGCCGGTTTCAGTTTCTCTTTGGCATGGCGTTCAATAGCCGATGGGGGCGCTTTGCCGTCGAGACAGGCGCGCATGCTGGCGCCGATGGCATATACGTCACTCCAGGGCCCGACATTACCCGATTGGTAGTATTGCTCGACTGGGGAGAAGCCTGTCGTGACCACACGCCCGGTTCGGCTGCCTTCATTTTGCACTTCATGCACAGCACCGAAATCGAGTAGCAGGGGATTGCCCCCGGTACGCAGATGAATGTTGCTTGGTTTGATGTCCAGATGCAGTAGATTGCGTGAGTGGATCAGATTGAGGGCATCGAGTATCGGGGGAAAAACAGTCATCAGAAAGCGTGTGCTGAGACTGCCGCTACGCTTCTTGATGTAGCTGGCGAGGTTTTTGCCCCGTTCATGATCCATCACTAGATAACCGGTATTATTGGCCAGAAAGAAACCTCTCACCTGGACGATATTGGGATGACGCAACGAGGCCAAGACCTTGGCTTCCTGGTAGAACAGGCGCAGACTGCGATTCAAATTATCGGTCTGTTTATTGTCCAGCGGGATAACCCTGCCGTTCTTTCCTCTTTTCGCCAGCTTTTTTGGTAGGAACTCCTTGATGATGACCTCATCTTGAGTATCTTCGTCTTCAGCCAGATAGATCAGGCTGAAGCCGCCGCTTGCCACCACTTTCATGATCACATAGCAGTCGATTTCGGTACCTTCCGCCAGGCTGTCTCGGAGCTTATCCATGAGGTTCCTGCTGATTATATCCCACTGTCAATGAAAGGATGAGCATCTTACAGATTATACGGGTATCCATCA
>JASFJX010000111.1:0-8343 GCA_050119385.1 Candidatus Thiodiazotropha sp.
CGCGAATAGTCTGCCTCACCATGTAACATCCTACGCCGCTCCTCTGAGGCTTCGACCACCACCAAGGGATCGGGATAAGGCACTTGCAATACCAGCAGCTGGTCCTCGCGCAGGGGCTTTTCCGGGATACGGTGACGTGACTGGATCAGGTCCGCTTGCTCTGTCAGTGTAGTGGTGGCGATTCCAGGACAGGTCATCTCAATGAAGCTCCTTAGATTGACCGCATTGACCGAATCGTCAGAACCCTGGTCGATAACCTTTAAGGTCTCCCCCTCACCGATAAGCGCCAGAGTCAATTGCAGGCCACCGGTACCGAAACCTCGACCCATCGGCATCTCCCGGCTCGAATAGGGTACCTGGTAGCCAGGTATGGCCACTGCCTTGAGTGAACTCCGGCGAATCTCTTTCTTTGCATACTCGTCAAGGAAGCCAAACCGTTGCACAATACTCATTCGCTCTGCTCCTTTGACAGTTTCTCCCGGGTGGCCCGCAGTCGATCCATGTCGGACTGAAAGGTTACGTAGTGGGGCATCTTGTAGTGCGTACAAAAACCCATCGAATCAATGCCGTCCACATGCAACAGCACGAACTCAGGATCTTCGGATGGATTTTTTGGACCATGCTGCATACCAGCCTGCAAGGAACGATCAAGTATTGCCATGCTGATAGCCTTGACCTCATTGTGTCCGAAACAGGCGCCATAACCTAAAGTGAATACAGGCTTAGCGCCCTCCTCGTCACTTTCGTACATGGCGACAACTTCGCACTCGGTAATTTCCACCTCCCCAACTTCCATCGGTTTGCCGGTAATCGGATGGGGCAACAGTAGCGGAAGATAACCCACACGCAGCTCGGCTACAGTGGGATGTACATCGCCATAACCGCGCATGTTTGAGTAGGCAATTGCCAGTAGCGAGCCCTGTTCACCCCGCGCCATGGTCGACAACGCAGCCGAGCGTGGCAACGGAAATATCATGGGTTCGCGGGTGATATCGAAGGGAGTCTGTTGAGGCTGTCGTTTATCCAACGGAGCCAGCAAGCCTTCCACTCGTAGCTGTTCAAGTACCTTGGGAAAGGTATCGGGTATCTCATCAAGATTAAGCCCCTCAAACCATTCACCGGTAACGGCGCGGAACTGCTCAGGAGACTCATTGAGCAACTCCATGCGCATCAGGCGCAAATGATAATCGGTTGTGGCACCGAGCATCTGACCGCCCGGAATATCCTTGAAAGCAGAGGAGATACGCCGGGTCACCCGCATATTCGTTGTATCGAGCGCATCCGTCTCAGCCAGTCTCGGTACGGTGGAGCGGTATGCCCTCAACATGAAGGCCGCCTCAAGGGTGTCACCCTGGGCCTGTTTAATCGCCAGCGAAGCCAAACGGGGATGATAGACACCACCCTCGGAAATGACACGGCTGTGGAGCAGACGCAACTGATGCTCGATAGTATCCGCCTGCAGCGGTTGCGCAGTATCGCCCTGCCGTGCGCGCAGATAATCGAATACCATCTCGCTGCCTTTTATGGCCTGGCCACCGCCTTTTATTGCCACATAAGCCATTAGCGCAGCTCCACTCTGGTTGTACGAGGCAACGCCAGCACTGATGTGTCATCCACCAGCAGTAGATCCACTCCCAGTGGGAAGGCAGCTACCCAACTCTCACGCTTACAGATCCAATCAGGATCCAGTCCGGTAATGGAGCAACGGGTAGTACCATCCACGCCCGGACCACTAAGAAGGAGGCTCATTTCACCCTCACTCAAGGAATCAACCTTGATAATGATAGTGGCTGACTCTTCCGGGCTTGGCAGTGAACCCAGCTTGGGTTGAAAGTATGGCGGCTTGCCACCGTTGCAAAGAATATAATCCGCCTCTTGCGGCTTGGCGTTGCTTGCCTGCAGCATGGGCCATGTCTCTTCATCGAGCAGACCATCAGGATCGGCAAGGGATACTTCGGCATCCAACAGAGTCGCCAGGATAGCCGTATAGGCCTGATCCTTTGTCTCTTGTAGAATGGCTTTCACCTTGCCGGGGCGTGACATGGCTTCGAGTAGCGCACGATAATTCTGTTGCTGGGCATTCGGCGTCCAGATCGCAGCAACCTCAAGCATCGCCATCTCCCACCTCATCAAGCAGTGAGAAGTCAACACGGGTTCGGGCCAGGATAGTCTTACGCTCACGGGTCTGCCGGGTACGCAACTCCATACCCTGTTCGATGAGTGCTGCCACCTTCTCCCATCCTGGCAGCTGTGCCGACAAAACAGCGTCGCACAATGCCATCTGCTCTGCGCGATCGACCCGGTCATCCATCACCATTGCACTACCTTCGGCACGCTCTCCATCTTCAGTGGTGACACTCAACCAGCAGCTGGCCAAAGGAAATTCACCGAGATAGAATGCTTCGCCGAGTGTGGCGTCACGCAACTTAAGCATACCCAATCCACTCTGTGGTAACGCCTTGGGTGCCACCTTCCAACTTTTCGGAAAACTCTTCGCCAGATTTTCCAGTGACGGCTCAGGCACTATGCTCAATGCACTCACCCACTGCTCTCTTGCTAACTGTTTCATTGATCCAGACATCTATACAAATCCGAATAAATAGGACCTATGGGCACGAATCTCTCTTTCAACACGACTCAGAGTGTTTTCGTGCGTAATTTCTGGGACAACATCTCCAACACAACCACGGTGATGAAGATCACCAGTAAAATGGTGGAAACATGGCTGTAGTCGAACAGATCCCAACGTCCTTTCAACTCCATGCCAATACCGCCGGCACCAACAATGCCGAGGACAGTGGCGGTACGGATGTTGCGTTCGAAGATATACTGCACATAGGCGATCCAAGCCGGCAGGACATGGGGAAAAACGGCATAGCGCAATACCTTCACTTTGTTGGCGCCTGATGCCGCCAAAGCCGTTTGTGGACCGGGCGGAGCATTCTCTATCTCATCGGCAAAAAATTTACCCAAAACACCACTGGTATGAATCGCCAATGCCAATACCCCGGCAATGGGTCCGAAACCATACATCAGTACAAAAAACAAGGCGATAATCAGCTCCGGCATGGCGCGATGAAAACTCAACCAGCCACGGGCGATGGTGTAGATAAACAGATGGGGTGTGTAGTTTCGACTTGAAAGGATACCCAACGGCAGTGAAATCATTATTGAGATGAAGGTACCCCAAAAACCCATCTCGATTGTCTCCCACATCTTGCCCAGCACTTTCGTCAGGTAACCGATGGGCTCGATAAGGAACTCTGTCCTTTCGGTGGTCCAGGTATCGGTCAGTGCGTCATAATCCTTGTCCTCTGCGACTTCGATGCGGGAAAACAGGGGTGGATTGTCCCGATCGAAGTTTTCCAGCCGATTGACAGCGGTCCGCTCGGATATCTGCAACGGGAAGGCCTTGCTGCCAAAGCGCACTGCACCATCCAACACCTGGGACTCGCCTATGCCTGCCATTGAGAACACCGCTCTTCCCGTCTCGACAAACGCCTTGTCCATCTCCGTATTGTGCGCAGAGAGGGACAACAACACAAAAGCCACAAACAGGATCAATATATTCTTTGGCGTAACGGTACGGTGAAGATCCCAATGCTCCCAGGATTGGCTGGAGGCTTCCCTGTTCATGCCGCCACCTGTTTCAAATGCTCTGGCTTGGCAAGTTCATATAACTCTGCCTGGGTTGTATCATCCATCGCCTTCGGATGCCCATCGAAGAAAATCTGCCCTGTGCGTAGCGCAATGATCCGATCGGCAAACTCCAGTGCATACTCCATCTGGTGAAGGGTACAGACAACGGTTGCCCCATGATGTTTGGCTGCACTTTTTAAACTATCGAGAACGCTGCGACTCATGGCTGGATCCAGGCTGGCAACCGGCTCATCCGCCAACACCACCTCGGGGTCGGAGAGAAATGCCCGGGCGATAGCAACGCGCTGCTGTTGACCACCGGAAAGGGCTGAAGCACGCCGGTATAGATGCTTCTCTTCCAGACCGACTTCGTGCAGTAACTGACATGCCTTACGTTGATCAGCCAGCGGAAAGGATTTGACCAGACTACGCCAGAAACCGACCTGCGGCAGCTTCCCGGTCAACACGTTGTGCAGTACTGACAAACGGGGTACCAGATAGAGCTGTTGGTGGATCATACCGACCTTGCGCTGGATCGTACTGCGGGTTTTGCGTGTCAGTTCAACATCGCCGATCATCAGGCTACCGGCGCTTGGCACCACAACTCCATTGACCATGTTCATGAGGGTCGTTTTTCCAGCGCCTGAAGGACCCAGCAAGACACAAAACTCTCCCTTCTTTACATGCAGAGAGACATTGTCAACCGCACGAGTGCCATCATCATATACACGGCTTACAGCATTAAACTTCAACATATGGACCCCTCGGATTTGGTGGCATGAGGTGAGTTGATCACCCCATGCCAAAGGACAAAAGCGGTGCCTAACGCTGGCCCGCTTTGTCTATCATGTCCGCCTTCACTTGCTTAGTGACAGCGGACAGCTTGCCCAGTGCATCAAAGATCTTCTGCACATCAAAATTGGTGTCGTAACTATCGACCTTCTTGCCGCCATAACCGCGAATCTTTGAAGGATCGATCTTGGTATGGATCTCACTGAAGGCAAGACGCAATTTGGCTTTTTGCTCATCGGTGAGCCCCTTGTTCATGGCAAGAGGCGGATTGGGAATCGGTTGCGACTTTGCCAGAGGCTGGAACCTGGCAGGATCTATCGCGCCTTTCTTCACCGCCTTACCGAAGGAGTTGTAGGAGGCCGCAGCGGCATCTACCTTACCCTCGGCCAGTGCAGCCAGGGAGGCTGAGTGGGAGCCGGCGATAATGACCTTTTCCAGATCCTTGGTCGGATCAACACCTTCCGCGATCAGCATGGCAACAGGAAAGTTGAAAGAGGAAGTGGAATTCGGGCTACCGAAAGCCATACTCTTTCCTTTCAGGTCCGCGACACTCTCAATGCCGCTGTCCTTTGCAACAAAAATACCTGAGTAGTATGAAGCATCACCTTTTTTTACATCCACGGCCAACAGATCCACACCACACTTATCGTTGGCCTGACCGAAGGTCACAGCACCATACCAGGCGATATCCGCCTGATCGTTACACATGCCTTCCACAACCGCGGCATAACTTGCACCGGCACGCAGATCAAAGTGAATACCATAGTGCTCGGTAATGCCATTGAACACGGGTGCGTAATCGGCAGTAATATCATTGGTACCAGTATCAGCCGGCACCATCAATACACGCAACGGATGATCCTTTGATCCATCAGGAAGGTTGGCGGCAAGCGCCGCACCGGATAACATAGCTGCGGCGATGCCCGCAGTGACAAGCTTGATCAGTTTCATTACTTATCCTCGACAGTTGTAATGTTGATTAGGGTTTGACAGATAACTGTGTGGCATCGCCTCTAAACCGCGTTACCACATATTCAACCGGTTTCAGACTATCGATTGCCACATTGACACTTTTTACCCGCAACACCGGTAAATAGCGGGGAATATTCAATAGTGCCGCGTCACCGGATTCCGCAACCACGGCACTGATCAGGCTCTCACTACGCTGTAATTTTGTTGCACAATATTTCGCCAAAAATGCGTGCAGAGAACCTTTGTCGTATCGTTCAAGCACTTGGGGAAAAGCGTCCAGGGGCAGGAAATGGGAAATCACGCAAAAGGGCTTACCCTCCACCTCCCGGAGTGTCTCGAGAAAAATAACCTCGCTTCCCTCAACCACTTTCAGGCGAGCTGAAACTCCCCCCCTTGCCAGTATGACCTGCTTGCGGACCACCCGGCTTTGTGTGGTAACGCCGAGTGCTTCAAGGGTTTCAGTAAAACGAGTATGCGGACCAATGGCGTAGTCTATGGTAGGCGCAAGCACATACACACCTTTACCATGACGGCGCACAACCATCCCTTCGTTCACCAATTCGTCGACAGCACGACGCAAGGTATGGCGATTAACATTGAAACGCTGAGCCAGATCGGCCTCTGTGGGCAGAACATCCCCCGCTTCGTAGAAGCCCTGGATCTCCTGACGCAGCAGCTGGCAGATCTGTCGATAGACCGGCAGTGATCCTTCACCACGTTGTATTTGACGTACAGACATCTAGATGACCTCGTTGTTACGAGGCGAACACTACGCACAATTTGTTACAATTCTGTTGTGGTAATAATTACGATTTCATGAAAGCTGAGGAGAACCACCGGTGAATACTATCTATACCGGGATTGGCAGGCGCTTCAGAATGCGGGGGTAGCCAAATAATCCTAGCAGAATGGTGGTTACATCTGACGCGTCTGCATAACTTGTAGCGCATCGCGATTAATCTAATTACGATTAAATGTTTAGTGAATACTCCACATGGTAACCATGTGCGGTGACCAAGTTCTTTGACCACAGTTGGCTGTGCATTCCAATAAATATTTGCTGCTCAATTAGATAGTGGTAGCCACTCTATTTTTAGACTTCAAAAAATTCTTTCCCATAATAAACCGGATGATAAACGAAAGATAAAACACGAAAAGTAAAAAGTTAAACCCAAGTTCAACCGGACAGTTAAACCGATCAGATTATGTTAGAATGGGCATACCCAATCACCCAAATGCACAAGAGTTGCTATACAGCGAATGCTAGACAATTCATTGTAACTATACAACGGGATTGGATTTTTTTATATTAGCTGAGCTCTAACTCATTATCTTGGAGTTATAAATACAATTAGGAGATCATGACAATGAAGTCGGAAAAATCACTACATATATATTTACTAGTTCTATTATTTTGTTTACCATCTTTCGCATATTCTCAAGACATAGCTCAATCTTTCGAAATTCAGATAGGTAATGTCACTGTCACCCCTGGCTTTTGCCCACCTGAGACTTGCGTTCCAACCTCTGCAATATTGACAGGTACGTTTAGCGCGGTAATCAGTGATGATTCAATATCTTTCTCCAATATAAATGTGACTAGCACACCGGAAACAGGATTTAATTTACCGGAAGCGCCGAACGATAGCAGTGGCGGCACAAATCGTAATGCAACATTTACTTATGATGATGTAAATCTTACGGTAGAAGGTGTTGTTGACTCTCGTGCCTTTGACGGCCCCCTATATGAATATAAATTTATCGCCCAAACCAGCAAGTTACTAGGATTTGACGCCAAGGGGTACTACACTGCACGACAGGATTTACGGTTGTGTGTTTTTCCTATTTGTGGCGGTATATTTGTTAAATCTGTAAATACTCGCTTAACAACATGTGCCGATGGCATAAGACGAGATGAGTGTTACGTCGCCACTGCGAATTGGGGTAATCTTGGATTTGATCCGTTCAATAGCAATCAGGATATTGATCTTTTCACACCAATATTACTTAAAGGAAGACTGATACCGCGTATCTATGAAGATTTCGGTAATCTTGGCAAATTCGTTGCCACAGAAGCTTACAGACCTGCAACGAACAATCCACCGGAAGGCACCTTCGCTGCACTCATAAACAATGGCATCACTTGTGTAACCACTCCATGCTTTTCCATCGATGAGTATGTTTTGAACAAACTAAATATGGGGGTAATTTCTGGTTTTGACCTCAACCCGGTAGGGGCTAGTGACGATGATTTAAGTATTGCCTATTCACTCTTTTCTAATCATTCACCACTAATCGTCACTGGTTATAACAAATTGATACAAGAGCTTAATGGTGTTGGGATTTCTTTTATTGCAAATCAAATCTATCTACCTATCCATCCGACAACGCAATGAAACATATCGGTTATCATACAGCAAATGATGCAGACACGACTCCTCATGGTTGTATTGCGCCATTAATTGAAGTAAAAACAGAGACCTCTGTACGAACATAGGCGCAGATGGCACAGGGACGTGCCATTAATCGCCTCAGTAATACTCGTGTCAGTATTTTTTACACTGCGCTTTAGGAGTTATATTCCTCATTGCCTACATATGATATGAAAATGCTCTTTAGATACTCACCCTTTAATCAAAAATATTCAAACAGATATTATTATTAACCCGGCACCTTAATAGGTAGGTTCAGCCGAAGCGTGCCTGCCTGCAGCAAGGCATCAAAACGCCGTTGTAGCACGCCTACAACAAGTTTTGATAACGCAGTCTGCTGGCAGGCACGCTTCGGCCTGTCCTTTTACATTCAAACTGTTAGGGGCGACAAGAAGGCCCTTGCTCTGCGTTGTGACTCTTGACAAGCTCTTGACATGGGGACAACCATTGCCTGCGAGTCACGCCTTGATCAAGGGCCTTCTTGTCGCCCTGAACCTGCCTATTAAGG
>JASFJX010000112.1:0-8325 GCA_050119385.1 Candidatus Thiodiazotropha sp.
AATCCCTGAAGTGCATGACCGATCTTGATATGTTGTTGCGGATTTAAGCCATTTACCAATGATAACTGTATACACGGGATATCGGCATCGGGATACATTATTTTCAGCGGCACAAATACCCCATGATCAAAACCGCGATCATTATCGAGCCTGGCTTCTATACCGGCACTATCCAATACCTCGTAGACCCGTTTTGCCAATAATGGCTCCCCAGGACAAGGATATTCGATACTGTATGACGCTTGCGAAAACCCGTAGTAATCGTAAATGAGCGAGGGGCTTTCACCTGCGGTTATGGTTGGTATCGTCTCTTCCCAGTGTGCGCTTACCACAATGATTGCAGATGGCTTTTCCATGGCACCAGCCATCTCTTTCAAGCAGGTTACCATTTCCCTATGCCCGTCATCACCAAGAAGGGGCATAGGCCCACCACCATGAGACAAATAGATTACACGAGGTCTATTTTTCACACTCATTACTTGATCGGCAGTCAGTCTTGTATGGGGAAAATGACTATTTCATATCAACTTACAGACTTTTAAACGTATCACCCCTCCATCAGATTCGCTTCAACAACATGACTGGCGAAATCGTGATACACAGCACCGATCTGCTTGGCCATGGAATCGGGAAATGCATGGTATTCACCCGACTCCAAGGCTACGACAATAGATCAAGCCACAAGTTCTGCCGGCTCTGCAATTTCTCAGATCCCTGCATTTTTCGCAGTGTCTGTTGCAATGGGTCCTGGGTGTACGCTAACCACTTGAGCACCTTGCTCTTGGAGTATAATCCCGCAAGCCTAGTGTGATTGAGTATGACGCGGCCTTGGATGCCGAGTAGGTTGCGAAGTCAACAAAGTTCTTCATCTGTCTCAAAGCCAGGCCGAATATTTCATCACGGATGAAACCATAGTCTCTATCCACAAAAGAGGCTAATACAGCACCCATTATTTCTTTTACTGATCAATGAGGTAAACACAATGACTACAACACCCATCAAACCCGTTTTGTTTGTACTCACAAGCCATGGCACCAAAGGCTCCAGCGGTGAACCAACAGGATACTATCTCGCAGAAGTGACACATCCTCTGGCAGTGCTGGAAGAAGCGGGGATTGAGGTTGAGTTCGCATCCATTCAAGGAGGTGAGCCACCGGTTGACGGTCTCGACCTGGAGGACACCACCAACGCACGTTACTGGAACAATGACCGTTTCCGTAACGGGGTAAGTCACACTCAGCGTCTTCAGGATGTGGACCCAACAGGCTATTCGGCGATCTTTTTTGCCGGCGGACATGGCACCATGTGGGACTTCCCAAGCAACCCTGATGTCCAGAGAGTCACTCGCGAAATTTTCGAAAACAACGGTCCTGTCGGAGCCGTCTGTCACGGCCCATCAGCGCTGCTGAATGTGACCCTGAGCGATGGGAGTTATTTGGTAGCCGGAAAAAGGATAAGCGCTTTCACGGACAGTGAGGAACGGGCAGTACAACTCGATGGTGTGGTACCTTTCCTGCTGGCCAGTGAACTCTCGGCGCGGGGTGCAGAACACCAGCCGGCTCCGGACTGGAACTGCAGTGTGACTGTCGATGGCCGCCTGGTGACCGGACAGAATCCACAGTCGGCCACTGCAGTCGGTGAAGCGTTGCGTGATCTGTTGCTGGCGTCGGCTGAAGAGTAATCGCCCTTAAGGTATTTTTTAAGGACAACTCTACGGCGATCCCGGCACGATCATCACGTTCCCGGATGAAACATTCGGGCTAGATTAGATCTGCCGCACCTTGATGTTCAAAGTCTGAATCCGGTAACCGATCTGCCGCGGAGTCATACCCAACAGCCGCGCCGCCTTGGCCTGGACCCAACCGGCCTGCTCCAGGGCGGCAATGACCCGTTCCCGCTCATCCAGGTTTGGATCGTCGATATCCACATTACTGACACTGCTCAGAGTTGATGGGCCGGGTTGCAGACTAGTCTCCAATCCGGTGAGGTTGATCGCCTTTTTATCGATCAGGCCCGCCTCGCTCATCACCGCTGCCCGTTCCAGGCAGTTCTCCAGCTCTCTTACGTTACCTGGCCAGTCGTAGCGCATCAGCAGGCCGATGGCGGCATCATCGATATCCAGCTCGCGTCCCTGGCTCTTGGCGATCTTGCCCACCAGAAAACGCGCCAGGTCGGAGATGTCCTCGCGCCTTTCACGCAGCGGCGGCATGTTGATCGGCATTACGTTCAAACGATAGTAGAGATCCTCGCGGAAGCTACCCTCCTGAACCTCCGACTCCAGGTCCTTGTTGGTTGCCGCCACCACGCGCACATCCACCACTTGGGTTTTCACTCCACCGACGCGTTCGAATTCGCCCTCCTGCAAAACTCGCAACAACTTGGCTTGGAAGGCCGGGCTGATCTCGCCGATCTCATCGAGAAAGATAGTGCCCCCATGGGCCTGTTCGAAACGCCCTTTGCGTTGACTCACCGCACCGGTGAAGGCCCCCTTCTCATGTCCGAATAGTTCTGACTCGAGCAGTGTATCCGGTAGTGCCGCACAATTGAGTTTGATGAAAGGGCCGTTTGCCCTGGGCGAGTTGTAATGGATGGCATTGGCGATCAGTTCTTTACCTGTCCCCGACTCGCCACGCACCAGCACCGTAGTGTTCCATTTCGCCACCTGGCGTACCTGTTCGAATACCAGGCGTATGCTGCGTGTATGCCCTACCATGTTAGAGAAACCGTGTTCACCGCGCACCTTGCGCCGCAGGGAGTCGCGCTCGCTCTTTAACGCCGACTGCTCGTCTTTAACCTTTTTCGCCAGACGCACACTCTGACCCACCAGGTTGCCCACCATCTGCAGAAAACGGCTCTGCCTTTCAAGCAGGCTCAAGCTGCCTGAAGGTTGTGCCGCCAACACCCCGGCCGTTTGCTCGCCTATCGGAATTGGAACCCCGATAAAAGGAAGATCGGAATCATAGATTCCCAACCTGTCGAGGAAACGATCCTCATCAGAGATTCGCTGTACGACCAGGGGTTCACCACTCTCCAGGATGGCACCTACAATACCTTCCCCCGGTTTGTATCGAACCGCGTTGAAGGGTGCTGTGTTTTCATGCAGGGCACTTACCAGCAGATCACCACTCTGTTCATCGAACAGGCAGATCATGCCATGCCGCATATTGCCGCTGTCGTTGAGGGTCTTAAGAAGCTCTGTCAGGGTCTCGCGAAAGTCGAGGGAGCGACTCAGTACCTGGCTCACCTGATACAGGCTCTCCAACTCCGATTCCATCGCCAATTTGGTGCGACTTCCAGTCGCTGTATCATGTTTGACGTCAGGTGAAACCATACAATCATTCGCCTCCAGAACCGTTAATGGGCAACCGCACAAAGATGCGGCAACCACCAAGAAAATCGGGATCAATCTCCACACTCCCTCCATGCCCGATGGCAACCTCCTGTGCCATGGTCAGTCCCATGCCGGCATGTTCCTTCGGCTGGGTCCAACCACAAAAGAAGGGCTCAAAGGCCTTGAGTCGGTGTGCCTTGGGCACACCTGGACCGTTATCCATCACTTCGACCACCAGTTCCTGCCCATCGACCCGGGTCTCAAGTCTTATTTCACGATAGTCCTGATCCGATTCACTCAGGGCCTGGATGGCATTGTCTATAAGGTATTTGAAGAGCCCCCGCAGGGCATTGGCACGGCCTGTGATACCAGGTAGTACCGGTGCAGGTCGCCAATCGACAATGATACCGCCCGCTAACATCTTTTCTGTGGAAAGCTTCATTACCTCATGCAACAGTTCATTGACATTCACCAAGGTTGACTGCTCGGAAGTGGGACTGGGCAGTGCACCGTGCAGGCTCTCCATCGCCTCGTCGCCACTCTCCAGTGCCTGCTGCAAAACCTTGCGTAAACCATCTTGACCGGCCGTGGAGTCGGGCATCGAGAGGGCCGCCTTGATCACATTGAGTGGCGCCTGCAGTTTATAAATGGAACCGGAAATCGCCTCGCGCATGGTCTGTACCATCTGTTGCTCAGCCATACTTGCACGAATCATGTTCAGCCGAGCCTCGTTGATACGGTTTCTGCTGGTGGTAATCTCGTTGGCGATCAGTAACAGGCAGCAACGTGCTACATCTTTCTGTTTGAAATAGTTCTGCGCAGCCTCATCCAGCTCTGCCACGCGAACCCCGGAGCAGGCGAACCAACGCGGAGTCCCGCTACCGGGAGGATCGAGTCTCACCTCGATATTGGTAAATCCATCACCGACCTGACAGACATTGCCAAGATCGAATCCGATCTGCTGTTCCAAGGCATCGAGAAAGAGAGTGACTGGCTCGACACCGCGAAAGTCGCCAAGCAATAGCTTATAAGCATGATTATCGAAGAGAACCTTACGGTCGGTACCTACCATGGCTATCACCATGGGTGCGGCATCCAAGGCGGCCTCGGTCAGGCCCTTCTGAAACTTCAACCGCTGTTCAAGTTGGTGCATGGATGTAACATCTCGGTGCATGCCCAGGTAGTAAGCGATCGCCCCCTTGGGGTTGAGAACCGGTGATATGGTTAGCTCGGCAAGATACTCTTCCCCGTCTTTTCTGTGATTGACCAGCTTGCCGCGCCAAACTTCACGTTGTTGAATCGTCTCCCACAGATTCTGGTAGACCTCGATGGGCGTCGATTTGCTCGATAAGACCGATTCATTTTTACCGATCACCTCATCCCGCGGATATCCGGTCAATGTCTCAAATGCCTGATTAACATAGAGGATATGAGCAGCCGGATCAGTGATTGAGATAGCGATGGGTGCCTGCTCTACGGTTTCCAAAAAGAGCTTCGGAGGTAGATGCTGTTTTGCCCCCAGTGCACTGAAAGCCTCTATCACTTCGGCCGGTGTCCCCTCAGGGGGGGATGCCAGGAAGTTACTGATAGTATCCAGGATCTCACCGGACTTGGATTTACGCTGCATCATAGCCACTATTTCACTTAGTCAGATTTAAATTGTGGTAATTATAATGTTATTAGCAAAACCCATACCACTGGAATCCATAACCTGGAATAAAGTCCGCTAGGGCCTGTTAACAAGCCCTAAAAAAGAGATGTCACAGACCGAACAGAGACAGACCGATCTCCTGTCGTAAAGCCTACATGTCGGTAAATCTTCGCCCTGATTAACCACAACATCACACAGGCAATGCACCATGAAGCAGAGAGTTTGACTACCTTATTTCATGCTGAATTTCAGGATGATAGATGATAATCAGAAAAAAAATACGAGTGCAGAAGAGAGTCCACATCTGTAATTGGCACATTTTTTGTTGGGTGATCTCCATACATAGCATTTACTGATGGAATCCATGGAACTTTTTTTAATCATTCTCTCGACAGCACTGGTCAATAACGTGGTACTGGTCAAGTTCCTCGGCCTCTGCCCGCTGATGGGTGTCTCCAACAAGCTCGACTCTGCCCTGGGAATGGGGCTGGCCACCACTTTTGTCCTCACCCTGGCAGCTTTTGCCGGCTGGTTGCTGGAGCACTACGTCCTGACACCACTCGATCTCGGTTTCCTACGCATACTGACCTTCATACTCGTGATCGCCGTAGTCGTGCAGTTCACTGAAATGCTGGTACGCAAGACCTCGCCTGCCCTCTATCAGGTTTTGGGTATCTTCCTTCCGTTGATCACCACAAACTGTGCGGTGCTGGGTGTTGCGCTGCTGAATGTACAACAAGAGAACGGATTCTTCGAAAGCCTGCTCTATGGCTTCGGTTCCGCCCTCGGCTTTACGCTGGTTTTGGTAATGTTCGCCGGGCTGCGCGAACGTCTGGCACTGGCCAACGTACCTGCCGTATTCAGTGGTGCACCGATTGCCTATGTGGTAGCCGGCTTGATGTCACTAGCCTTCATGGGCTTTGCCGGATTGACCAACTAGAGCCTGTTATATAAGGGAGAAATTGATAATGGTTTCCGCAATCTTCATTGTTACCGGGCTGGGACTGATGATGGGTGCCCTACTGGGCGTGGCATCAAAGTACCTGGCGGTAGAGGGTAATCCCCTGCAGAGTGAAATCGAAGAGCTGCTACCCGGCTCTCAATGCGGCCAGTGCGGTTACCCCGGATGCACACCCGCAGCCGAAGCAGTCGTCAATGGGGAAGCCCCTGTAACCATGTGTCCTCCCGGCGGTAAGGCACTGGCTGAAACACTGGCTGAGAAGCTGGGAGTCAGTGTCGACCTGTCCACTATGGAAGAGAAGGCGCCCACGGTGGCATTTATCCATGAAAATCTCTGTGTGGGTTGCACCAAATGTTTCAAACGTTGCCCGACCGACGCCATCCTGGGTGGGCCCAAGCAGATACATGCCGTATTTGCCGACGCCTGCACCGGATGTGAAAAGTGTTATGACGTCTGCCCAACCGAGTGCATCGAGATGCGTGAGGTGAAGCCGACCCTGCAAACCTGGTATTGGCCGCAACCGGCCAAGGCGGCCTAGCCCACAGCTCTCATCAGGCGGACCGTACTATAGGAATTCTTATGTACATTGAGCAACTAACCAACTTAAACAATTTAGAACTGAACAGATACTCTATGAGTACGGCGGGCTAGCCATGGCTGCTGAAAATATCATCAAGCTGTTTAAGATTCGCGGCGGTGTCCATCCCGAAGACCGCAAGCAGCTCAGTGCCGAACAGGCAATCGAGCAAGTGCCTATGCCTGCGCTACTGCACATTCCCCTGCAACAGCATATCGGAGCCGCGGCGGAACCCCTGGTTAGACGTGGCGAGATAGTCAAGAAGGGACAGCGCCTTGCCCGTAGTCAGGGCGTCATTTCCGCACCGGTACATGCACCTACGTCGGGACGAATTATGGGCGTGGGCGGATATCCCGCTCACCACCCTTCCGGACTGTCGGTCAGAACGATCACCCTGAAACCGGACGCAGAGGATGAGTGGACAGACCAACTGAACCCGGTCCACGATCCATTCAGTCTATCTCCCGAGGAGATAGCACAACGGGTGGCCGATGCCGGTATTGTCGGTATGGGCGGGGCCACCTTCCCATCGGCGGTAAAACTTAATCTTCGCAAGCGTTATGCATTGCATACCCTGGTCATCAATGGTGCCGAGTGTGAGCCCTATCTGACATGCGATGACCGCCTGATGCGTGAACAACCTAAGGAGATTCTCAATGGTGTACGCCTGATGGCCCGCGCCCTGGGGGTTGAACGCATTCTGATCGCCATCGAAAACAACAAACCACAAGCGCAGGCCGCTATGCGGCAGGCCGCAGAGGCCCTTGACGAGGTTAGCATTGTCGGTCTGCCGACCCGCTATCCCATGGGATCTGAGAAACACCTGGTACAGACACTGATCGGTAAAGAGACACCCGCACGAGGACTCACCGCTGACATGGGTGTCGTAGTGCATAATGTAGCAACCGCACTGGCGGTGCACGACGCCCTCTACCATGGCAGGCCTTTGATTTCCCGAGTCATGACCGTTACCGGCGGCGCCATCCGGCAGCCCAAGAACCTGCGTGTACTACTGGGGACTCCCCTCTCTCATTTGATCGACTATTGCGGCGGCTTTAACGAAGAACCTGCCAGATTGGTCAGCGGCGGTCCCATGATGGGCCAGCCTCTACCCAGCACACGGGTGCCGGTGGTGAAAGGTAGTAACGGCCTGTTGGCACTGACAACCGGCGAAAGTACTAACGGCGACGAAATGCCATGCATCCGTTGCGCCAGCTGCGTCCGTGCCTGCCCCTGTGGCCTGGTACCACTGGAGATGGCGGCCCACATACGTGCCGGCGGGCTCGACAATTCGGTTAAGCTGGGACTGCTCGACTGTATCGCTTGCGGCTCATGCTCCTACGCCTGCCCGTCCCACATCCCACTGGTGCAGTACTTCAACTATGCCAAGGGTGAGCTGGCTTCCCGCCAGCGAGCCCAACACAAACAGGGTGAAACCAAACGCCTGGCCGAGGCACGCAATGAGCGCATGGAGGCGATCAAACGCGCCAAGCGGGAGGCAATGATGAAACGCAAGAAAGAGATGGAAGCAAAGAAAAAAGCGGAGGCCGAAGCCAAGACTGCCTCGGAATCACCCACTGAACCTGACACCAAAACAGGGGCCGAGGCATGATCGAAGTACAGCCCGTCGCCGGTCCCTATACCCATGCCCGCACCAGCATCAGCCGTACCATGGGGCTGGTCATGCTGGCGCTGCTGCCTGCCTCCCTGTATAGCCTCTACCTCTTCGGTTGGCCGGCGATCTTTCTTTTTATCACCACACTCATCGCCTGCCTGCTGTTCGAGGCCACTTCCCTGCGCATTGC
>JASFJX010000113.1:0-8286 GCA_050119385.1 Candidatus Thiodiazotropha sp.
CGAGGCACTACCGCTACCTGATACTGAACCGCCGTTTTCGTTCTGCCCAGTGGCGGGACCGGGCGGTCTGGATTCACCGTCCCTTAGACGAGTCACGTATGCATCGTGCCGCGCAGGCCCTGGTTGGTACCCACGACTTCTCTTCGTATAGGGCAATGGGGTGTCAGGCCAAACATCCGGTCAGAACCGTTCACCGCCTGCAGGTGGAGCGTGTTGGCGAATTACTCTCTATCGAGGTGCATGCCAATGCATTCTTACATCATATGGTGCGCAATATCGCCGGTGTCCTGATTGCAATCGGTAAAGGGGAGCAGAGCGAGTCATGGACTCGGGAAGTATTGGATTTGCGTGATCGTGCCTTGGGCGGGGTCACAGCGCCACCACAAGGACTCTATCTGACGAAGGTTGATTATCCACAAGAGTTTGAGGTCCCCGATCCACCTGGGACAGGACACTGCACTGGCCTGCACGTTTAGCCCGGTGGTTTAAGAAATAATCTAAATTAAGGCAGGTGAAACATACGGGCTAGCCTCTGGGTGTTGCATGATGTATCTTTCAGCAGCTTATGAGAACGCGTATCAAGATTTGTGGCATAACCAGGATTGAAGACGCTGCCGATGCTGTTAGGCTTGGTGCCGATGCCATAGGACTGGTGTTCTATCCTCCCAGTCCACGTGCCGTATCCCTTGATCAGGCCAGGGCCATTGTGAAAAGCTTGCCGCCATTCGTTACGGTGGTTGGTCTTTTTGTCAATCAGGATCGAGCCGTCATTGAAAAATGTATACATGAGGTTCAAATCGACCTGCTGCAGTTTCATGGCGATGAGTCAGCTGAAGCGTGTAGAGGTTATGACAGACCCTGGATCAAGGCGATCCGAATGCGCGAAGGGATTGATCTTATCGAGGCAGAGCGAACTTATAGCAGTGCATCGGGTCTGTTGTTGGACAGCTATAAAGCGGGTATTCCCGGCGGCACCGGCGAGTGCTTCGATTGGCGTCGAATACCCACAACCCTGGCTTCCAGGATAATCCTCGCAGGTGGACTCGATGCAACAAATGTGGTCCAGGCCATACAGCAGGTGCATCCCTATGCGGTGGATGTGAGCGGAGGCGTGGAACGCTCGAAGGGCGTAAAAGACGCAGCAAAAATTGAGGCATTTATTGCAGGAGTTAAGCGTGCAGACGACTGAGAAGATCATTGGCTCACTACCCGATGACAGGGGGCATTTTGGTCCCTATGGCGGACTCTTTGTCTCGGAAACCCTGATGGCGCCTCTGGAAGAGTTGCGCCAAGCCTACCATCGTTACATGCATGACCAGGCATTTCTCAAGGAGCTGGACCAGGATCTCGCACACTATGTCGGCCGGCCGTCCCCCATCTACCATGCCAAGCGCTGGAGTGAGCGGCTGGGGGGCGCTCAAATCTACCTGAAGCGGGAAGATCTCAACCATACCGGTGCCCACAAGGTCAATAACACGGTGGGTCAGGCGCTGCTTGCCAGGCACATGGGCAAGAGTCGTATCATTGCAGAAACAGGTGCCGGTCAGCACGGTGTGGCCAGTGCTACAGTCGCTGCGCGACTTGGTTTGGAATGTGTCGTCTACATGGGGGCTGTCGACATCGCACGGCAGGAGGCGAACGTCTATCGCATGCGCCTGCTGGGAGCCGAGGTGAGGGCGGTGGAATCGGGCTCCAAGACGCTCAAGGACGCGCTCAATGAGGCGATGCGGGACTGGGTGACCAATGTGGATAATACCTTTTATATTATCGGTACTGTTGCAGGCCCTCACCCCTATCCGGCGATGGTGCGCGATTTCCAGTCGGTGATTGGCAGAGAGGCCCGCACCCAGATGGAACACCAGGTAGGACGACAACCGGATGCACTGGTTGCCTGTGTTGGTGGAGGATCGAATGCGATTGGACTCTTCTATCCCTATCTGGATGATAGCGAGATCGCCATCTATGGCGTTGAGGCGGCTGGGAATGGTCTGGAGACAGGTCATCATGCCGCACCGCTATGTGCCGGTAAGCCTGGCGTATTGCATGGCAATCGCACCTACCTGATGGAGGATAAGGATGGACAGATTATCGAAACCCACTCCATATCCGCCGGTCTCGATTATCCTGGCGTTGGCCCCGAGCATGCGTGGTTGAAGGATAGCGGCCGAGCCAACTATGTCGCAGTAACCGATGATCAGGCCCTCGCCGCGTTTCACGATCTGACCCGAATCGAAGGTATCATTCCCGCGCTCGAGTCGAGTCATGCCCTTGCCTATGCGGCCAAGCTTGCTGCTGGCATGAGTCCGGAGCAGATTATTCTGGTCAATCTATCGGGTAGGGGTGACAAGGATATGCACACTGTTGCCGCGCGGGAGGGGATCCAGCTATGAGCCTGATTGGGGAAAAGTTCGCGCAGCTCAAGGCGCAGGGCAGGAAGGCGCTGATACCATTTATTACCGCGGGCGATCCGATCCCGGAAATTACCGTTGACCTGATGCACGATCTGGTTTCCGCCGGTGCGGATCTTATCGAGTTGGGTGTCCCGTTTTCCGATCCTATGGCCGATGGGCCTGTGATCCAGAGGGCCAGTGAGCGTGCCTTGGAATACCATGTCAGTCTGCATGATGTACTGGAGATGGTCGCAAAATTCAGACAGCTTGATACTGAAACGCCGGTTATTTTGATGGGCTATCTCAATCCTATCGAAATAATGGGTTATGATGAATTCGCTACACAGGCGGCAGAGGCTGGTGTGGATGGCGTGCTGGTGGTTGATATACCGCCTGAAGAGGGTGGAGATCTGCAGCAGCTATTACAGGCCAAATCGATCGATCAGATCTATCTTGTAGCGCCCACCAGCACACCTGAGCGTATAAAGCGAATCTGTGACTTGGCTGGAGGCTTCGTTTACTATGTCTCAGTGAAGGGGGTGACAGGCGCCAGTCATTTGGATCTGCAGTCCCTGGATGAGAAACTGGGCGAGATTCGTGCCGTAAGTGATTTGCCGGTGGGAGTCGGTTTCGGCATCAAGGATGCCGAGACTGCCGCAGCCGTTTCCGCGTTTGCGGATGCCGTTGTGGTAGGCAGTGCATTGGTTTCGCGTGTGGAAGCCTTGGTGGATAAACCGGAGAAGATTGGGGCATCTTTAAGGGAAGTCATCTCTACCATGAGATTGGCAATGGATCAGTCAAACTGATGACGCTGAGGCATATACCTACTGAATAACAAAGGTCGAGTACATTTATGAGTTGGTTTGAAAAACTGATGCCCAGCCGCATCCGCACGGATGCCGGACACAAACGTGCGGTTCCGGAAGGACTATGGGCCAAGTGTCCGGGCTGCAGTGCTATTCTCTACCGGGCTGAGATGGAAAGGAATCTGGATGTCTGTCCTAAATGTAACCATCACAACAGAATTGGTGCCAGGCGTCGTATTGAGACCTTTCTCGATCCGGAACCCCAGGAGGAGATAGGAGCAAATCTGGAGTCGGTGGATCCTCTGAAATTCAAGGACAGCAAAAAATACAAGGATCGTCTGAGTCAGGCACAAAAGGGTTCGGGAGAGAAAGAGGCCTTGTTAGCCGTGCGTGGCCAGTTGAAAGGTATAGACCTGGTTGCTGCCGCCTTTGAGTTTAGTTTCATGGGGGGGTCAATGGGATCGGTGGTGGGGGAGCGTTTCGTGCGAGCTGTCAACATGGCCTTGGAGAGGCATACACCGTTGATCTGTTTTTCGGCCAGTGGTGGCGCAAGGATGCAAGAATCGCTTTTCTCACTGATGCAGATGGCCAAGACGAGTGCCGCACTTGAGCGTCTGCAAAAACGCGGTCTGCCCTTTATTTCGGTGATGACCGATCCGACCATGGGTGGTGTATCGGCCAGTCTGGCGATGTTGGGTGATATCAATATTGCAGAGCCCAATGCCCTGATAGGTTTTGCCGGCCCTCGGGTTATCGAACAGACTGTGCGTGAAAAGCTTCCCGAAGGTTTTCAACGCAGTGAGTTTCTACTCGATCACGGCGCCATCGATATGATTGTCGATCGACGGGACATGCGAGACCGTATCGCCGATCTGCTCAGTATCTTGATGAATAAGCCCAGGGCTTGAAGATAGATCTCAGGGCTATGGATCCTAGATATTTGAACCTAAAAAGATCAGTTGGACAGGGTGAAGTGTGCGTTTGTGGTGGTGCAGGGCAAGGCGCAACGACGCGCAATAGCCTGCTATTGCAAGGAGTTGCAACGCCGCCATGCGCTGCCACAAACGTGCAATTCACCCTGTAGCGTGACTCACCTAGTGGGTGAGTATGTATATCGAACACTTTTTCTATGAGAACAACAAATAAGTAGCAGAATGGAGCGGTCAACTGATTTTTTTAGGTTGAATCCAGGCTTTTCTGAAGTAAGTTATTGATAATATTTTATATAAATAGATTTGTTATCGCCCAATCGCTGCCCAGCAATAGGGGGAGCTGGAGTCTTGGTCGTGCGCTTTGAAACACTGGATCAATGGCTGGACTGGCAGGCTAAGTCGCATCCAAGAGAGATCGACCTGGGTTTGCAGCGGGTTAAAACCGTCTGGCAGAGATTGAAACCCGAGGGGTTACAGGCCCAAGTGGTAACGGTTGCAGGCACCAATGGCAAAGGCTCTTGTGTAGCCATGCTTGAATCGATCTATTTACAGGCAGGCGTCCCTATTGGCAGCTTCACTTCGCCGCATCTCATACGCTACAACGAGCGCATTCGCCTGAACGGCAAACCGGCTTCCGATCAACAGCTATGCCGTGCCTTTGAGATGATCGATCAGGCCCGGGAGCGAATAAGCTTGAGCTATTTTGAGTTCGCCACGTTGGCAGCATTGCTCTGTTTCACCTGGGAGAAGCCGGATCTGGTGATCCTGGAGGTAGGGCTTGGTGGGCGTCTCGATGCAGTGAACATCATCGATGCGGATGTGGCATTGATCACCACAATCGATCTGGACCATACGGATTGGCTGGGTAATGATATCGAATCGATCGGACGGGAGAAGGCGGGGATAATACGCAGTCGAAAGCCCGTGGTCTTAGCGGATCCGGCCATGCCACAGTCGGTGCTTGACCAAGCCGGTCAATTGGCAGCCCATATCTACCTGGCAGGAAGGCAGTTCAGTCATCAGGCAAACGAAGCGGATTGGCGCTGGTCGGGTCCGAATGGCGAGGAGTTGGTGCTGCCGAAGCCAGGTTTGACAGGTAGCAAACAGCTCCTGAATGCCAGTGCCGTCGTGATGGTCTGTCACCTGTTACAGCAACGATTTCCACTACAGCAGGACATCATTGCCAAAGGACTGAGAGAGGTCAGGCTCGCGGGAAGACTCCATTTCGTAGCGGATACACCCGCATTGCTACTGGATGTAGCCCATAACAGGCAATCCCTGGAAACCCTGAGTGACGCCCTGACGCAGTTGAATTGGCAGGGACGTATACATGCCCTGTTCGGAATGCTACAGGATAAGGATGCTGCCGATGCAGTGCGCTTGATCGGACCTCGGCTGGCGAGTTGGAATCTGCTTGACCTGAATGGTTGGCGCGGCCGCAAGGCCGAACAGCTTGCCGAAAAGCTGATACAGGAGGGTGTGAAGCAACCTATCAGCACTCATCACCGCTTTTCGGAGGCTTACCAGGCCTGTTGTGAACAGGCCGCTCCCCAGGACTTGATTCTCATCTTCGGCTCTTTTCTGATTGTGGGAGAAGCTATGCACAATTTGAAATTGTCATGAAGGTTATCTGGAGTTGAGCTGATATACTTACTTGAATAGGCAAGGACTGAATAATTGGAGTTCAGCTTGTCAATGAATCCTAAGCTGGAATAGTGAATATGGCATTGGAGGATAGACTCAAACAGCGGTTACTGGGTGGCGCGGTGCTTGTTGCATTGGTCGTGATATTCGTCCCTATGCTCATTGAAGAGCCGGTTGAACGGCGCACCCTTTCTGATTACACCATTCCAGTCAAGCCTGCGGTCAGAAAATCCATGCCAGAACAGAGGGTTCAGCAGCAAAGGGAGGTTGAACCCCAGTCGGCGCCTAGTGTGACAACACCTGCCCCGCAGAAGACTCCCAAACCAGAGTCCACTGTCACCAAGGAGGTTAAACCGCCTGAATCCAAACCGGTTGAGACCAGCAAAAAGGCATCAAGCAGAACATCACCCACAGCCTGGATAGTCCAGGTTGCCAGTCTAACGAATGAGAAAAATGCGGAAAAACTGGTCGAACGTCTACGTGAAGCTGATCTGCCGGCGCAGATGGAAAAGGTCAGGTTGAACGGTAAACTGCACTACCGTATCCGGGTCGGTCCGGAGGTGGATCATCGATTGGCAGAAAAAATGCTTGCAAAGATAAAACAACTCTTCAAACTTAATCCAAAGCTGATGCGATATCCTGATAGTTAGGATCAGGCGGGTTTACGGGGATATAGATGAACATAGCAATACAACAGGCCCAAAGCTATTTAAACGATTGGATGTCTGATAAGACAGTACCCAAATGGTTGGAGAAGTTTGTCACCAATCAACTGCCTTTGGCAATGGCGATATTACTGGTATTACTGGTCAGCTCCCGTGCGGCTCAATTCACATGGGGCCTGGTTCCTGTACCTGATATTCAGCAACAGATGTCACCGACAATTGCTCAATCTTCACCGGCAACTCAGCGAAGCGATCCCTCCGAACGGCTTGACAGTGTGGCAAAATTGCACCTGTTTGGTGTTGCCGGGGCCACCAAGACGGCAAACAAAATCGATACCAATGCACCGCAAACTAAACTTAACTTGACGCTCCACGGCGTTTTTGTGCGTGATAAAGCCGAAAATGGGGAGGCCATCATCGGAAAATCCGGGGATGTGCAAAAATACTATAAAGTCGGCAATGCCGTCATGTCGGGAGTCACCTTGCAGGCGGTATTTGATGATCGGGTGGTACTGTTGAGGAACGGGCAATCGGAAGTTTTACGCTTCCCCAAGGTATCACAACCGAGACCCGTGTCGAGTAGCCGAAGTACCAGCGGGAGCAAAAATAGATCATCACGTGCGAGCGCCAGTGCCAGTGGTGCGAGTAAGGATCTGAAAAAGTATGGTGACATGTTGCGAAATGAGCCGCTGAAGATATTTGATTATGTCCGTTTCGTGCCGGTTAAATCCAGGGATGGTATGAAGGGATATCGCATATTGCCGCAAAAGAACCGCGAATTGTATAACAAGCTGGGTGTGAGACCCTCGGATCTGGTGACCTCGGTGAATGGCGTTTCTTTATCCAATGACAAAGAGGCGATGCAACTGATTGAAAAGCTGAAGGATTCGAGCAGTATTCAGGTGGAAATCGTTCGAAGTGGTAAACCGCAAACACTCAGTTTTGATCTGAACTGACTCAAGCCCGCATGTTTCACTCGGCCACGTGATGATCGCGCAGTGATCGTCTCGTTCATTAAGCTTCCTTTTCTAAGCGTCCCGGTGAGACATGCGGGCTAGAGATCGGGTGTTGCGGGTGGTGTCGGACGATTGGGAACCAATGCGACTTCATCGCCATCTTCCAGTCGGGTAAAGAACTCGGCGAACTGTTTATTAACGGTAGGCCGCAAAAGGGCTTCATCGAACACTTGTGCCACCTGGTGGCGCCGGTTTCCCAGGAGCTTCAGTAGCTCAGAAACAGTGGTTACAGAGGGTGGCAGCACCAACTCTTCGCTCTCTTTACCCATTTTATTGGCCAGCCATGAGAAATAGTAGAGTTTGATCTTGCGTTCACCCGATTCGCTTTCCTGGCGCGAGTAACCGATGGCTTTCAACTTTTCCAGATAGTCGTTCCAGTTTTTCTCTTGTTCTACGCCTAACTTGTAGAGCGTCTCCCATGAGTAGATTCCGGTGTCGTGTCCATCGTCGAAGATAAGACGAATTGCATACTGACCCTGAGGCTCTATTCGGGTGATGTTGACCGACTCCTTTCCTGTGACGGGTGTATCACTCGCTTTGACCTCAGCAGCCGTGGAGAAGACACGCAGATACTCACAAGGGAGTTCAAAACTCATGCCATCGGAAAATCGTAATGCCAAAAGGTGGGATTTTTGGTGCAAATTGATCTCAATGGGGGTTGGGATCTCATTCGACATAATATGTGCAGGCCAACAAGGTTAGATAAGGGGGCAAGGATAATGTCATATAAAGGCTTCTCGCTTCAACTTTGAATTTTATTAGCCCGGCTGTCTTATTAACGTCTGCCGCTCCCTCCAACCTTGAGGAGGGTGCGGTCCATAGCGCGACTGCTG
>JASFJX010000114.1:0-8258 GCA_050119385.1 Candidatus Thiodiazotropha sp.
GTAGCATTTCTGGAATCTGTACGAATTTTTCTCATACTGGCCTCTCTTGTCGTTGGCTACTCAGCTGCCTTCTGATCAAAACATGATGTCTAGTCTCATTATGACAACAACGCTACGCTCTTGACCTGAGCATAGAGCTGCATCCCCTCGTGAATACCCATGCCCATGGCGGAGCGGCGGGTGATGCGCGACAACAGGGTCTGACCGTCCTCCAGTTCCAAGCGCACCAACACCTGAGTAGGGCTGACATCTCGGGTATCGATGACCCGGGCCGGCAGGATATTGAGGATACTGGTATCGGCATGGGAACGGATGGAGAGGCTGACATCCCTTGCCTGGATCTGTACCCGGGCATGACGGCCCACCGGCAGATCCTCACGGGCCACCGCGACTCTGTTGCCCTGTAGAGAGATCCAGGTCAGATGGTAGCTGAGGTCGTGGGAACTGACATAGCCCTCCAGCAGCGCGGATGCATCGTCATAGCCGGCCAGGGGCAGGTCGAGCCGGGTCAGCAGCGGTGCGGCCTCGCCCTGAGCCACAACAAGCCCTTTATCCAATACCACCATATGGTCAGCTAACCTGGCCACTTCGTTGGGGTCATGAGAGACATAGAGGGATGGGATGGCAAACTCGTCATGGAGCCTTTCGAGATAGGGCAAGATAGTCTGTTTGGCTGCATGATCGAGAGCAGAGAGCGGCTCGTCCATCAGCATCAGACGCGGGCTGGTGAGCAGGGCACGAGCAATGGCGACCCGCTGCCGTTCACCACCGGAAAGCCGGGGAGTCGCGCGCTGCAGAAGCGCTGAAATACCGAGCAGTTCCACCACATCGTGCAATGGAATCTGGCGCTGCGCTGTCGGCACCCGGCGCAGGCCGTACTCCAGATTATCCTGTACCGACAGATGGGGAAACAGACTCGCCTCTTGGAAGACATAACCGATGGGGCGGCGATGGGTCGGCAGGAAATGCTTTTCGTCCTGCCACACCTCACCGTTAATCCGCACCATTCCTTGCTTTGGTCGCTCGAGGCCGGCTAATGCCCGCAAAACGCTGGTCTTACCCGAACCCGAGCGACCAAAGAGGGCCGTAACACCCTGGCCAGGTGCGTTAAAGGTCACATCGAGGTTGAAGTCGCCCAGGCGATGTTTCAGGTTAACCTCGATACTGCTCACGGCTGATGGCTCCGACTGATGCGCCCATTGACCATATACAACACCATCAACACCAGAAAGGAGAAGGCGAGCATTCCCGCGGCCAACCTATGGGCCTGACCATACTCCAGAGTCTCCACATGGTCGTAGATCGCCACCGACAACACTTTGGTCTCGCCAGGGATATTGCCACCGATCATCAGTACCACGCCAAACTCCCCCACCGTGTGGGCAAAGGCGAGGACGGCGGCAGTAAGAAATCCGGAACGCGACAGGGGGATCACAACGCTTATGAAGCGATCCCAGGGCGATGCACGCAGGGTAGCAGCCACCTCAACCGGACGAGGACCCAGGGCCTCGAAGGCATTCTGTAACGGCTGCACCACGAAGGGCAGAGAGTAAAGCACCGAGGCAAAAACAAGTCCTTCGAAGGTAAAGGCCAAGCTGCCGATACCGAGGACCTCTGTCAGGCGTCCGACAGGACCGTCCGGAGCGAGCATGATCAGCAGATAGAAACCGAGTACGGTAGGTGGCAACACCAGCGGCAGGGCGACAATCGCTGACAACGCCTGCTTATACCAGACGTGGGTACGGGCCAACCACCAGGCGATAGGGGTACCGATGATCAACAGTACCAGGGTTGTGGTGCCGGCCAGTTTGAGGGTCAGCCAGACCGGCTGCCAGTCGAATGCCATGAAACGCTCCGTTTTGCTAGTTTTTAATCACGCCTTTTGAGTGACATGCCAATCCAGCTGATCATCACTCAACACCATAACCATATCGCTCAATCACTTCACGCGCCTCATCGCTTTTAAGGAACTCGAGATAGGCGATGGCTGCCGGGTTATGTTCTCCCTTCTTCAATAGGACTGCCGCCTGCTCGATAGGAGCGTAATAGTCGTCAGGGATTTCCCATAGTGTACCCATATCACCCTGCCACCCCTTGATCTGTGCCAAGGCGATAAAAGCCACATTCGCATTGCCGGTTGCAGCGAATTGAAAGGTCTGCGCAATGGAGTCGCCCTTCACCAGCTTTGGTGTAAGTTGCTCAAGCACCCCAAGGTGCCGCATCACCTGTTCGGCCGCCAATCCGTATGGTGCTGTCTTGGGATTGGCCAGGGCGAGATGCTCAAAGGCACCACGCTTGAGGTAGCGCTCACCGCTTTCGAAAAGGTCGGACTTGATGCTCCACAACACAAGCTTACCCTTGGCATAGATGAAACGGGTAGCGGGCACCGCCAACCCCTCCTGCTCAGCCTTGATTGGACGTTCGGTATCGGCGGCGAGGAAGAGCGCGAAGGGGGCGCCATGCTCGATCTGGGAATAGAGCTTACCCGTGGAGCCATAGCTAATGATGGGCTTGTGGCCAGTCGCCTTTTCAAAAAGGGGCGCGATCTCTCTGGTGGCATCGGTGAAGTTCGCCGCAACGGCAATCTTGACCTCTTCGGCTTTGACTTGGCTACCGAGTAAGGCGAGACCTAAAAGGGTGTTAAACAGGATGGGCTTGGTGAATATCATGACAGTACGACTCCTGGTCATTCATTTTAAGATTCAGTTGACACCAAGAATCACATGGGAGGCCTTGATCAATACGCAGATCAGCCTACCCCGCTCCAGCTACATCGCCTTCGCATTCTCCTCGGTGATGATGGCGGCAAAGGTCTTGCCTCTCTTCAGTGCAATGATCACCTCACGCTCTGCAGTAGCTATGCATATCGCTTGATAGATTTAGATGACCTATTAACATGCAATCAAGATGCCAACTAATTTAACATTAAATATCAATGTGTTACGATAAACATGCTGAGCTAGGTATTGTGTGAATCATGACATTTGTAATGACAACCACCCACTATATTGCCTATGTAAATCTGAGCGCATCATCTGAAAAAAATACAGTGAAACACAGAATTACCGGAATTAATCTCATAAACGATTAATATCATGATTTAAATCATTGATTGTTATATATGGCTTGGTGCGCTTCGATTTATTGTCCATACTAGGCTGAAGAGCATTGTTAAATATTGCTCTTGGAGGCTTGGTTGGTGTGTTTAGTCAGATATCTCCATAACTGACTATCTTATGTGTGTTTTGGAGGCAGATCACAAAACACACATAAATAATCCTGATATCAAGTGTTAAAATAGAGGTATTTATTAAGGATTCCCAAACTCCAGCCAAAACATCAGGGAGGGTAAAAATCCGATCAATAACAAATTAATCTGGAGACGACCGTGGAACACCGATACTATCCGCGTATTCAAATGTCATTAGAGGTCGATTTAGTTCGAAGAGGTCAGCACATTGGAAGTGCTGTAACAAAAGATTTAAGCCTTGGGGGAATGATGTTGTCGCTTGATAAAACGACCTTGAATCCCAATGACATTGTGTTATTGGAAATGTGGATACAGGGCGAGCTACAAACATTACGCGGCTTTGTCATTTACACGTCTGAAGATCATACCGGCATCATGCTAATCGGTATGAGTAGAGATGCCACACGGGCATACTTCAACTTTCTAAGAGATATGGATGTACCACTTAGAGTAGCATTGGAGCAAACCCAAGCCTCTTAATTAACCCGGCACTCAACTATATCTCGTTCAGCCGCAAGGTTCCGAATCTTCCATGCGGCTGGATGAAACATTCGGTCCAGCAGCAATAGACCGTGGAGACATGCGCGCTTTTTAAATAGCGACTATTTCAACTTGCTGACGATCAGCGATGCATTCACTCCACCAAAACCGAAGCCGTTGCACAATGCATGGCGCAGCGCTTGGCTGCGGGCTTCACGGGGCACCAGGTCCAGGTCAGTCATGGTTTCATCCTGGTTATCCAGGTTAAGGGTGGGCGGCAGCATATCGTTAATCACCGCGAGGGCGGTAAAGATACTCTCAACACCGCCAGCCGCGCCAAGCAGATGACCGGTCGCCGACTTAGTCGATGAAACAGGCAGATTAACGACGTCATCACCGAACACATTGCGTAGGGATGCAATCTCCGCCCGATCGCCTACAGGGGTGGAAGTCGCATGGGCATTGATATACCCGATATCGCCCGGCTCGAGCCGGGCCATATCCAAGGCATTGCGCATAGCAGCCGCGGCACCGGAACCATCCTCCGGACCGGCAGTGATATGGTAGGCATCCGCACTGGTACCATAGCCACTGATCTGTGCCAATGGGGTAGCACCGCGGGCCTTGGCATGCTCCAGGGTCTCGATCACCATCAGACCGGCACCCTCACCCATGACAAAACCATCCCGATCCCGATCGAAAGGCCGGGAGGCCCGCTGCGGTTCGTCATCACGGGTCGATAGGGCCTTGAGCGCATTGAAACCTGCCAGGGCTAGAGGATCGACACAGGCTTCCGCACCGCCTACCAGGGCCACCTCGGCCTCACCGCTGCGAATCAGTCGCATACCGTCGCCAATTGCCTGTATGCCGGCGGCGCAGGCAGTCACCGGACATCCCAAAGGACCCTTGAAACCGTAGTGGATGGAGACATTCCCAGACGCCATGTTGGCCAGAAAAGCCGGTACCACGAAGGGCGAAATTCGCTTGGGACCACGGCTGTCCAATGTCTTTTGCGCCTGGGTGATGGTGGGAAACCCACCGATACCCGTTGCGATAATGGTCGCCGTGGCGCGACGCTCCACATCGTTTGACGGAACCCAGCCGGCCTGCTCCAGGGCCTCCTTAGCCGCAGCCAGGGCATAGAGTGTGAAGAGACCGATCTTCTTGCGCTCTTTCTTTTCTATCACGCTGTCTGGATCGAATCCCGCTTGCGGATCATCAGCCACATCGGGTACCAATCCTGCGATGCGGATCGGAAATTCGTCCACTTCAAAACGATCGATAAGACGCACCCCCGACTGCCCCTGGGTCAATCGCTGCCAGACCTGCTCTACTCCACAACCCAGTGGACTGATGATTCCCATACCTGTGATGACAATCGGTGATCTCATGTTACCTCCATCAAATTATGAAAATAACACTATCCCATACTATTATATGATCAAGATAATATTTCACGGCAGGAAACCGTACGAGATAAGAAATGCCATATTCCAAAGAACACAAATCCAAGTCCAAGGACCGCATCCTGAAGTCGGCTACGGAACTCTTCTTCCGCTACGGCTTCGACAAGGTCTCCATAACCCAGGTTATGAAACTGGCGCGCATGACCCATGGCGCCTTCTATGCCCATTTCGAATCGAAGGAAGCGTTGTTCAGCGCCTCCTTTCTCGAAACCCTGCGACGTAGCGGGGCGGCACGTCTGACTAAAAGCCCCTTTTCGATAAAGCACCTGGCCTCACTGGTCACTGATTACCTGAACCTGAGCGATCCGAAAAAAAACAACGAACCGGGCCCCGAGTCGATCCTCTTTAACGAAATCGGCAGCGACAACTTCGAGATCAAAAAGCTCTATGAAAAGTCCTATTCCAGCCTGAAAAAGAATCTGGAGACCCGCATCACCGCGCTCTGCCGACTTAACAAGTTACCCTTCTCCGCAGACAGCGAAACGGTCTCCGAGAAATCGCGGGCAATCCTCGCCGCCCTGGTCGGTGCGGTAGCTATCGCAAAAAGCCTGCCCCATGAGGAGGAGCAAAAGAACATCCTATTAACTGCACAGAAGCAGATTTTCTCCATCCTCGGCGTCAGCGATCACGAGTTAAAGGACATCCTGGATCAGTCTCAATAATGACTAAAGCTGTATACCAGAAAGAAACCTAGCCCCCATGTGCGAAGAGTAGCTAACAACCGGACTTAATCCGAACCGGGTAGCGGAAGCCGTAGATTGACCTCCAATCCTCCCTCAGGGTGATTGCGGGCGAAAGCATCACCGCCATGGATCTGCATGGCGCGTCGTGCAATGGCCAAACCGAGACCGAAACCGCCGCTACCACGCTCTCTCGCATCAGCGGTGCGGGTGAAGGGATCAAAAATCGATTCCAGCTGTAACTCATCGACACCGGGACCGGCATCCCTTACCCGAATCATGCAGCTATCCTTTTCCCTGGTCAGTGACACCTGAACTTCACTCTTGGGTGCGGTATGACGGATGGCATTCCTTATCACATTTTCCACCGCCGAGCGCAACAAAACCCCATCACCCATCAGGGTCACCGCCTCTGTTGTATAGTTCACCCGCTTCTCCTCTACCTGAGCCTCGAACTGGGCATCGGTCACCACCTTGGCTATCAACTCATCAAGACTTAGGCTATGGCGCTCCAGCCCAGCCTGACCCGATTCGAGGCGCGCCAGGGAGAGTAGTTCGGTGACCAGTTGCTCCAGTTCATCGGCCTCCTTTTCGATACGGCTCAGGGCCTTTTTGTGGTCATCCGTCCTCTCTGCCAGCTCCAGCGCCACTCGTAATCGCGCCAAGGGTGAACGAAGTTCATGAGAAACATCCCGCACCAGTTGGCGCTGACTCTGCAGCAAATCGTTGAGCCTTTCCGCCATTAGGTTGAAGTCGGCGCCCAGAGCACTGATCTCATCCTTGCCCTTGATATCAACCCGGCCACTCAGATCTCCTTCGGCCATGCGTTGAGCAGCCTGTCGCAAAGGGCGTACCTGGCGGGTCAAAATCCTTGCCAGCAATAAGCTGACCAGAGCGAATATCACAACCGCGATCACTCCACGCACCCAGAGAGGTACACCGTGTAACCTACCAGGATCAATCTCCGTAACCAGAAAAAGTCTAGGCGTCACATTGGGCAGTTCAGCGGAAATCATCAGATATCTATTATGAATATGCGTAATCCCAGGTAGTACTGCTCGTGACAACCACTGTTGCATATGTCTTGGCAGCGGCCTGCGCAACAACGACTTACCTTCGTCGTCAACCAATACCAGCCTGTGCCTGTCAGGTTGCCTACGTAACCAGTGTCGCAGCGCCTGAATCCCGCCATCGCGCCACAATACCGCTGCTGTCTCGGCCTGGGCATTCAGTATCGCTTGGGTCTGCTCGACCACCTCACCGCCGTAGTAGCGTTGAATCATAAAGAAGGAGAGGGCCAGCAACAGGCTTGCTAACCAAAATGAGAGAAAGATACGCAGCAGAAGACTCATTGACTCAAAAGATATTGATACCCGGCACCGCGCACGGTCTTGATACGCGGTGACCCGTCAGGCAAGGGGCCGAGTTTCTTACGAATTTGGGCCATGTGGGTCTCGATGCGACGATCATAGGCCTGCAATGCCCGACCCAGCCCCTGCTCGGCCAGGACCTCCTTGGAGACCAACTCGCCGGCGTTGTCCAACAACAATGCAAGAAGATTAAACTCCGCACCGGTCAGTTCTACTTCGCGATCTCCCACCCTCACCTGCCGATTCTGTTTATCGTAATAGAGATCGCCGACTTTGTGATCTGTCTCCACAACGGGTTGTTCAATCTTGTGGCGAAACAAATTGCGCAAACGCGCCACCAGCACCCGGGGACTGCAGGGTTTGGCCACATAATCATTGGCCCCAAGCTCTAACCCGAGCACGGTATCGGTATCATCGCCTCGTGCAGTCAACATCAACACTGGCGTACTTGCCTGGGCCTGTATCTGTCTCAATACATCGAAGCCATTCATGCCGGGGAGCATGACATCCAAAACGATCGCATCCCAACTATCGGCCAGGGCCCGGGAGACCCCCTCCGGGCCGGTATGCACACTTTCCGCAACGAAACCTTCACTGACCAGATACTCGGTCAGTAATTCGCACAACGCCACGTCATCATCAATCAGCAATATTTTCTTCATCGCACCAATATTTTGTCCTGTTTTATGTTGCGCCACCAACGCCTAGGGACACTGTTTACACTTCTTTGCACTCATTTGCATAAGTTACCACTTAGTTACCGTTTCAGGTCATATGATATCCTTACCGATTACTAACAGAGCAGAAGTATGAATTTTAAAACGCTTGAACCTAATCCTTTGCAAACTCCATAGCTGGATCGGTTCCGGATTGGCCCCTCTGTTTCTGCTGATCGCACCTTCTGGCGCTATGTTAACGTTTAAATCAATAGTACAGCAGTTAACAACCTTCAGCACTAATGCTGTGTCGGTATCCCCTGCGCAACAGCCTGATGGCCATGCCCAATCAAAGT
>JASFJX010000115.1:0-8249 GCA_050119385.1 Candidatus Thiodiazotropha sp.
ACCTAGACGCTCCATGTCGGCGGCGTTCCTCTTTGCGACTAAGTTCCGCCTCCTTGCCTTATCGCAGAGGGGCTTTAACTCCTCCAATCGGCGACAAACTGACTCGCCGAAACATTGACGAGGCTCATCCTGGGCCTCGGTTTTTTTTTAGACCATTTAAATAATAAAACAATGAGATAGCTTTTTAAAAATAGCGATCTTGAGAAGGAATGAATTAAACAGCGAAATTATTTCTTGTTTCAGGAATGAGAAGTGAGGGAATCAGGTAATGGAAGGATTACGTGCCATATCAGCCCGTGTAAACAGGAAGCTTGAAGAGAGTAATAATGGGTAGGTTCGCTATGCTCCCTCTAGAAGTCGCTAAAGACAAGCGATTATCTCAAAATGATTTACGAGTATTGATAGTCATTTCTTGTATTGCAGGTAAAAGCAAGCTATGCCACCCCAAAAGGGAAACGCTTGCAGAATTAACAGGGTTGCCTACGAATAAAATATCCGTTTCCACACGCCGTTTATCAGAATTTGGCTGGCTAATCAAAAAGGGGAACGGAGGCCGAAATAGCCCCGCGATCTATGAAATATCAAACCCTGAAACCCGTACTGAATCGGTACACCTTTTAGACGAAGAAACCCGTACTGAATCGGTACCTGAATCTTCTAAAACCCGTACCGATTCGGTACGGGGCAAAGAAAAGAAAGAAAATAATATAAATATTAAATACGGCATATCACTTGCTGGACTTCCAGAAGAAATAACCACAGCAGCGGCAACTGAGTTTATCGCTCATAGAAAAACATGAAGAAACCGTTAACGCAGGAAGCATTCAGACGAGCCATGAATGCTGCCGTAGATGCATCCTGCATACTTGGGATTTCAGCAGACAAAGCAATCCATGAAACCATTGATGCGGGCTGGCAGGGTATTAAAGCGAGCTGGTTGAAAAAGAGGCTGAGCAATGAAACACATCAGCGAAGTAAGAAACACAAAACTCGATCCAAGCAGATCGGAGACGCGATTTTCGGAGAGGGAACAGAGATTGATTTCCTGGGTATGGGCGAAGCTGACAGCGAAGTACGGGAACCTGTGGACCAGCCAGATTGCGGACCCAAGGCTAAATGCAATTACCCAGGCGGAATGGGTGGAGAAGTTATCCCGGTACAGCGGGGAGAGCATCCGCAAGGTGGTCGATTCGTGGGAAGAAGAATTCCCCCCAACTCTGCCGAAGCTTTTAGAGCGTTTGAAGCCCACAGCAGCGATGCACAAAATTTACAAGACTCTGCCAAGACCAACGTCATCTCCTGTTGTAGCAAGGGCATACATTGAGGACATCAAAAAAGCGCTACGGGAGGTAAAGCCAGAAGGAGGAGGCAGCACTCAAGAAGCACAAGAACGAATGTTATCTCAGATGGAGGAGGCGTTGAGGTGAGTGAAATAACCGGGATCTCTATCAAGCTGCCCTGGCCGCCATCTGTAAACAACTACTGGAAGCCTTCAAAACACAGCCACGGTAACAAAACCCGGCGCGGTTTAGTCAGGACCAAGGAGGCTGATGCCTACAAGCTTGCCGTTCTACAGACGTGCATGCTTGGCAAGATCATGAATAAACGGCTGAGCGGTCCCCTGACCGTGCACATCGAGGCGTATGTGCCTGATAGACGCAAACGGGATATCGACAATATCCGCAAAGCGATCTACGACGCCCTTACTGATGCAAATGTCTGGGACGATGACTCTCAGATCATGCGTGATTCAGCGGAAAAGATTTACCCGCCTGTCAAAGGCGGATTCGTTCTGGTGCATATCGCACCGTATTCTCAAGCGACAAACAAGGAGCAATAGCCATGAGTTTTGAACTTGATAATCATTCATGTGTGTTGACAAAAATCAACCCGAGGAAAGCCAAGGATCAAACCTATCTCGACCTGAGCTATGAAACGCAACAGATCACTCCGCAAGTGCTTTCGACTATTTGCGGTAACCAGTTCGATGAAATCTCCCGGGCACTATGGGACGAGGACAAAGATCCGCGTTTCCTTGCCATCGAGGATATTAAGATCTTGTCACAGTTCACCGAGGGGTACATGGTGAGGTTTAAATCTGCAAGGTCTGAATGCCCAGTGGATAAAATCAGTAAGTTCCACTTTAAGCCAAGAGCTGATGGTCAGGCTGACCTCAAATTCCAGATAACCATAGCCAACCCTAAAGAGCGATTGATTGCTTGGCTTATGGAGTCTCTCAATGATCCAAGGTTCCTGAGGGTCTGGTGTGTCAATGATGACATGCTGGATGGATTGGAGAACGGGTAGTGCTAATGTGGGGGAGGGGGGCAATACCACTTTGTTTCAAATGCTCGGTACAACATCAGTCCTTGGGGTTTGCAGCATTGGGGATCTTGAGGAGTACGTTGAACTTGAAGCTCAAGGCTAAAATAATGCCTGAGACTCTCTCTGTGGCGCATGACGGCCTTGTTTGGTGTCTGGTAAGGGTTGTTGTCAGTTGATGATATCGTCAAGCTACGGGCGGCTGGCTTGGCCTAAGGGTATGTCGGGGGTCCTCCCTAGCCTTGGCGGATTGAGGGTATGAATGCTCCGGCATCTGCGTGTTTTTTTTATACCGATCGAGCCGGTTAAGTTTTGTCTGGGTACAAAAAAAGAACCCCTCCGTGTTGGAGGGGGCGGTCTGGTGCGAGCAGGAGCTTAAATTCATCCAGGTATCAGGACGTAGGCCAGTTAATCTGTAGAAATCCAGACTCGACCTGACGTATTCCGGCATATTTCTGACAAGTCGTCAAGAGACTGCCCCCCCTAGTAGCTGAACGCTGTTTAGCAGACGCTTGACGGGCTTGTTCTACACTTCAGGAAACGGCCAGCAGTGGACCAAAATCGTGGTCTATCTCCTATTGCCCGACTTTCTGAAAATGACATAACGAGACAGCAGGAAGCTAACTTTTTGATCTTGTGCATGTTTTGGTGTTATATAGAGAACTTGCTATAAAATTAGTAACGAGACAGGGGGCGTTAACGTAACTGTCATGTTTACAAGGAGACCATTGAGAGATGGGTGAAACCATCATCTTCATCTTTTTCGCCTTAGTGGTGTACTTAAACCTTGTCGCCACTATTCACCTGACGCAAAGCGATCTGTATAGCCCAGGTCAGAAAGTGGTCCAACTGGTTCTAATATGGCTTGTTCCAATAATTGGCGCATCGATCGTGATAAAGTTGATTATGGAAGAACCTGCAGCCGAAAAAAGGTTGCCGGGTGGTGATTCGTTCATTGTTCGTTTCTTATTACTGTCCTTCATATTTTCTAGTGCCACAGTTTCTGATACTGATTCAGATGCTCTCGATTCTAGCGATACAGGTGGTTTCGATGGTGGTGGAGATGGCGGCGGCGGTGAATAATTCAAACATAATAATAGTAACGAGACAGGGGTGCTCGTTAACTTAACTGTTAGGATAAGAACAATGAAATATGATGATGCGTCTTGGCACTATGGTGGTGATTTCCAAAGTGATTTGCCTAATAATGCTGGTGCAACTCATACTGGGATGTATGTCGCATGGGCTTTGTTGAACGATCTTGCTGGAGATTTTTTTACTGAAGATAGCCCTGAGGATTTGTTACAACTGCAAAAGCGTGAAACAACTCCTGGTGCCTTTTTCATCTCCATGTGTGATGGGAAATTTACCGATGATGATGTTAATGACGAAGGAAATTCATTTACAGAATATTACTTTGATTTTGAAAATGGTAGATATTTAGATGATTATGAGGAAATTTTATGTAAAGAGCTTCCGAGTCTTTACCATGTCAAAGACAGTTGGGAAAATTTTGATAAAATATCTCCTATTATTGCAAAACGATACAAAGAATGGAAAAAGAAATCCTAACAATTGGCTACACTCAGATCGTAGGGGTCGAGCCAGTTTGGAAATTTTCAGTGGATAGTAAAGATATCGGTTTTTTTAAAAAGTTTGTTGAAGCCCCTGCGACTGGCGAGCCGCACGTTAGGGCCATCAACACGTCAGGGCATCAAAGAGAGAATAATGGAAAAGTATATTGAAGTCTTAGGTGAATCAGAGTATGAAGAAATTCCTAAAAAGATCGTCGTTGATCTGGATATAACCCTTCGTGCATCAAAAGAGGATGTGGCACAAAAAGAAAGTAAAGAAATAGTCAATAAGGCATTAGATCAACTATTTGCAAAAGGTTTAACCAAATCAGAAGTGAATTTTGGTGGTCGAGAAACATTTACACCATGGTGGAAGAGAAATAAAGCAGGCATAGAAACGCAAAATAGGATCACAATTAAAAGTGATAATTTCCCACTAGTCTATATGGCATTAGACAGTATAGATAGATATAAAGACAATAAGAGAATTATTTTTAGAGTTAGTGAACGGCAACCTGTATTTGAACCTGACCAATCACAGATAGACAAAGCTTTAGAAGCAGTAATTGATAGCGCTCGAAATAAAGCAGAGATATTAGCACATGCAGCTAATGGAAAAGTTGGCGAAGTCTTAGAAATAGAAGAAACAAAAAGGGGGGTGAGAGGTTCTGGCTCATATGGTGACTATGATTGGGGTGATAATCTAGGTATCACTATTGCATCCGCAGCAGCCGTGGGTGCAGGTGCTGCAGAAGATGAAGAGCCGGCGGCTAGAATAGAAGGAAATGCGAGAACAGTGTTTGTTAAATATAGAGTTAAATTTAAGTTAGTCTAGCCATAACAGTCGCGCCATATAGGACGCTCTTACGTCTCGCCGATTACGTGCGCTGCTAAGGTGCAAAGAAAGCCCCTGCAAGTGGCTAGGGCTTGAAAAGAATTAATATTTTTTTATCTGCTTACTAATGTAAGAACCAGATGGTTTTTGCCAGGTAAAACTGGGAGGTATTTACCAATCTCAAAGCCTATTTCATTTAACCAGTAGCCTTTGAGATAAATAATCGGAACTGAAGGCGGTCTATACCGCATCTTCAGTTGGTAATCGTAATAGGTATCACGGACTTTAAGGTGATGAATTTTTATGGTATTTCCTTGCGGTAATTTCGACGTTACTAATAACCCATTAAGGGTGGCCAGGAGGGTCGAAACAGCTACAAGAACTGCTCTGGGTATTCCCCTTGCGGGTATTTTATTCCTCAGAACTCCCGGCCATAGTGTATTGGCCAGATTACAGGCACAAAAAAACCGCATATGCCCCGGGTTGCGGTTCTGCCCGCTTGTAGGAGTTTCGATGCTCCGAATGACAGAACATAATCAGGTAGGGCGCTCTGTGTCAAGGCATGGAGCCAATACAGGCCCTAACCATCAGGTCAACTTGACCGCCTACTCTCCCGCGAGATTCTGGTATATAGGTTTTTATTGGCACCGTGGAATAATAAACATCATTCCAGCAATTCGGCGGACAAGTTTCTTTTTCGTTATGCGTATAAACACAAATGAGTGATACGACAATCTGGATTAGCTTGGCAGTTAACGTCCTAGCATTCATAGCTTGGATCGTGTGGGAGCAGCAGCCAGAGAAAGTGACGTTCGTTAACGGATTATTAGTAAAGAAATATAAGGGAAGAAGTGAGTCGATAGTAATATCTGATCTTGTAGAAATTAAGTATCACTATCATGCGGTTGTCGGGTTTATTAGTACGTGGGAATTCAATGGCAAAGATGGAGGTTCGTTGAGAGTCGATGGGGAAGCTAAAGGCATCTCGGAAGTTCTTTCTCAGCTGGAGAAAATTTTGCCCACCTTTTCTCTTTCCAGCTTTGAAACACAATTTGATGCCGGGGATGTAGAGGATACTATCGATGTATGGAGAAACGCATAACAATTGCATCAAAAAAGCCCGCAAAAAGTGCGAGATCGGACCTCGCTATCGTTTGGCCGTTTATGCGAGACGTTATCTTTAAATGGTTATGAAAATATCAGATATACAAAAGGAGATAAAAGATAGTATTTCGCACCGTCTTGAATCTAAGGGATTTTTTGTCGATAAAAGCCCAACTTTTTACAATATTAAAGATAATCTAATAAGAATTGTGCATATTGATTTTTTAAGCCGCAAAAATGCAACCTATTTTCAAAGCAACACGGCTTCATTTACTCTCAATTTAGGTGTTAACTATAACATCGAAAATAAAGCCAATTTTTATCCTAATGAGCATGACTCTCATATTAAAGGATGTATTATCAGAACTTTTAGACAAAAAAGTCCAATGGATCTTAAAGGTTTTCCCCTTCTGCATCCTGAAAGAAGAAGGCGTGATATTTGGTGGGTTTATCGTGATGCTTCAAATCTTAATAATTTGTTAAGTAATGCAGTGCGTGTTTTGGATAGAAAGGCAATTCAGTGGCTGGAAAGATATTCAGATATCGATTTTGTGATCAGAGTGCTACAAAGCAAAAAGGAAATAGATCCTTGGAAAGGTGGCCCTTTTGGTATGGGAAAAATCGGTTGCCCATACCGAAATGACCTTATTAAAGAATTAAAAAATATTTACCAGATAAAATAGTAACGAGACACTGTGGCGTTAACGTAACTGTTAAAATTCTGTATAGATATGAGTAATAAGGAACTTGTCACGTTTGCATCTTTAATATCAGCTGGTCTAATTAAGTCAGTTGATTATATTCCTTGTTGTGATGATATTATGCTAAAAGAAGATAGTCCTTCACAGTTAATAATGGATCTATCGCTTTTGAAAGATGAAGAAGCTGCAGTAAAGCGGTTATTGTCAGAGGCATATGGCAACATTGAAGAAAGCTATCCTCTACCGGGAACTGGTTATTTTGAAGTTTGTGCAATGTTTCTTATGTACAAATCAGGAGAAATAGGTTGGGAATATTTTCTTAGGTCCGCAATTAATATCGCTGAACATGGTATTTGCCAATGGGGGGCTAATGACTTCAATCGTTTCCTTAAGGCATATTTAGAAAGTGGCTGTAGAGAAAAGTTGGCCAAAAACCAATCCGAACAGTTGGCTGGTGTCTTTAAAGAGGAAATAGAAGAAATTAGAATTTATCAGACAATGATTGAGAAACGTAATTTAACAAGTTTTTCAAAAGGACGCTCATGACGTCGGAGGAACCTGCCCCAATTTTGCACACCTCTAATAAACATTTAATTAGATGTGTGCAAAATTGGGGCAGGTTCCCGTAGCGGTTTTCGATCGGGTATATTTAATTGTTAGGCGTAGCATTCTCATTGACCTTGAAAGCCAAATTTAACTAGAAGCGCGATCTTTCTTTATCAAAAGCTTCTGACTGGCTGTTAACCATGATATTCCGAATGCTAATAGTGCTATCAGCTCACCCCAGAAAGTAATCCGGCTGTTACTTATGACTTCATCTCCAGATACTGCATTGTGAATTCCAATGGCCAAAATGCAAAAAATTATAACAGTGCCGCAAAAGGCGTAAATCAACGCTCTCTTTTTTGCATCCGGATGGCTTTTAGATTTGGCTCTCTTATAGAATATGTAACAAAATATAGAGAGACTTAAAAACATTAATAACGCAGATACTCCATGTGCATTAGGAATTATTTCCTCATGATTTCCACATTTGCAAGGAAATATGGCTATTCCAATCGCGAAGGATGCTGCAAATTTGCTTAGCAGTTTTTGGAACCATTGACTCAACAGCAGTAGATCTAGCCGATTATTTATGTCTTGCTCTGGCAATGGCGGTTTGCCATTATAGGATAAAAGGAATGCAGATATTGCAAATAGACATCCTACAAAAACGTCTCGCGACCAGCCAATTTCGTAATATGACGCACTTATCGATTTTAGAGGTTCACTAGCGAAATAATTTGTCAAACCCGCAAGCAAGCAGGCTATAAATCCAACAATTAACTTCATGGTATGCTCATTGATCTCTGGCCGTGCTTCTCTATACACAGCATTGATCACGAGTTGATTGAATTCGGATAACATAATCTTAGCTCCATTGAATCTACATTCGGTTTTTCTAACTATCCATCAAAGCCTAACGCCAGCCATAACCGGACGCAAAAAGCAAAGCGAAGCGGCGCTTTTTGATTTCCGCGTGCATGTGATTGTGTGTGCCCGGCATGGGCCTGATCTTATGGGGTGAAAGTCCCCTGTACATTGTCTGGGGAGTAGTCATTATTATAGGCCACTTAAAAAAAGTACTAGCCGACGGCAAGGGCGGAAGGGCGACCAACCGTCTGAAAGAAGCCCGAGTGCAAACCTGCGAGCCGACGAACAGAAACTGCATAT
>JASFJX010000116.1:0-8195 GCA_050119385.1 Candidatus Thiodiazotropha sp.
AGCCCGCCATTCTCAGACAAGGCATGGGCCACCGAATTGGCCTGTACCGTATTACCGATACCGAAACCGGCCAGAGCACCGAAAACGGCAAATATGCCTCCGAGCCAGGCCCATTTTGCACCTAAACCATTCTTGATGTAATACATCGGACCGCCCACATGGTTACCGTTCTCGTCCACCTCACGAAATCTTACCGCGAGTACGGCTTCGGCATATTTGGTCGCCATACCGACCAGGGCGGTACACCACATCCAGAACAGCGCACCAGGTCCACCCAGAGCGATCGCGGTCGCCACACCGGCAATATTACCTGTACCAATGGTCGCTGAGAGCGAAGTCATCAAGGCATTAAACGGACTTATCTCACCCTCGCCCTTTCCTTCACGACCTTGCCACAGCATACGAAAGCCATAGCCTAACTTAGCCAACGGCATCAGTTTCAGACCCAGCATGAGAAACAGCCCAGTGCCCAGAATCAACACCAGCATCAACGGACCCCAAACGATTCCATTTATCTCTTTGATCAGATCAACTACAATCTCCACTTCATGCCCCTCAGTTTTTACACAATAAATCAGTAGGTTAACCAAACAAAAAGGCAGAAAACCACTGACCATTCTCCCCGCACTGACAACTCCTTCAGTTTGTCACACTCCTAACTAAAAACCCTAAAAAGGGGGATCATAGTTTCTCCATGAGTAGGCGCCACATGAATTCAGCCTTCAGGAAGCCCCACTATACACACCTCAGATTACTGAATTCAAAAAGAAACCTTGATCCGGCACAAAATAAGCTTGAGATCATACCCATTGCCGGTTAATCTCAACGCTATCCCTACTAAACTCATGTTTGGATTCTACCCATGTCAGTCTGTAAAAGCCTCAAAGGGTACACCCGGAAGCATGAACGTCTGGCAGTAGCGCTTTTCTTCGGCTCCCTCTACCTTGTTCTGGCCTTCCATTCACCGATTGTCAGTTGGCTGGAAATCAATGCAGTTTTCCGTATACCCATGCTGGTGGGCCTGCTGCTGCTCGATATTTTTATGATCTCTATGTGTCTCAACATCGGCGCTGCCCGGTTTGCCGATGAAGATGAGAGCTGTTTCCATACTTTCAAGGGCCGCCGTGCTGGCAGCGGTTCTATTGGGATCATGTTCAGCAACTGGTTACACCATATGGAACAGGTGGGTAGAAAACACCGCTGATCAAACACAATGCAATCACTCGGCTGCCGACAAAGTGCCGGCTCTCTCTGTAGAGCCTTATGGATTCGACGACAATCTTTTCATGGAGACAAGCATGTTACCCCCTTTGCACCGCATCCTTAGCCTGCCGGTTAATCGTCTGATTCTGTGTCTACTCACACTAGCGATATTGAGTGGTTGCGTCTCCATGGCAACAGACCGGTTGGCAGCCAATCTCTCCAGTGCAATGTTAAACCAGTCGGACCCTGACATAGTACGCCACGGCGCCCCCGCTTACCTGCTGCTACTCGACTCGCTCATTGAAGAGGATCCCCATGACCAAGCGCTCTTATACGCCGGCGCCAAGCTCTATAATGCCTATTCCGGCGGATTGGTGACAAATCCTGAACGACAAAAGAACCTGACCCAGAAGGCCCTGGATTATGCCGGTCGCGGATTGTGTCAAACAACACCCAACATCTGCGAAAAGACATCCGAGCCCTTCGATCAGTTTAAACAGGCGATCGATAAATCGGGGGATAAGGATTTACAAGGTTTCTATCTCTATGCTACGAGCTGGGCGAGTTGGATCCAGGCCCGCAGCGACGACTGGAATGCGATTGCCGATCTCGCCAAGGCTCAGGCCATGCTTGAACATATCGTTGCGATAGACCCCGGATATGAGCGGGGACGAGCCCAGCTCTATCTGGGTGTTATCACAAGTCAGACTCCACCTGCGTTGGGGGGTAAACCCGAGATTGGCCGGCGGCACTTCGAACAGGCCTTAAACTACTCTGCGGGCGATGACCTGATTGTAAAACTGGAATTTGCGCGACACTATGCCCGATTGGTTTTTGATAAAACCCTTCACGATAGACTGCTCAATGAGATTATTGAGGCCGATCCAGTGAAACCAGGCCTTACCCTTAGCAACATCATAGCCCAACGGCAGGCCGGACAGTTGCTTGAAGAGGACTATTTTTGACTTCCGGACGCTGACAACCACTAGCCAGAATATTTCACCCGGTCGCTTTAAAAAGAAATTAACCAACGGTTTTTAAACGATATTTCTGAAATATTAGCAAAGTACTAAAGTGTAACCGACGAACGCTGAACGGCGATCCCGGCACAATCATCGCTTTCCAGGACGAAACATTCGGGCTAGCATCCCATGTAACGTACATTAATAGGTCATAAACAGCGTTGTAAAAAACTGTGTATATGCTAGCCGTAGACACCATAATAAGGATTACTTCATGTTCCGCTTGATGAACACACTACTACTACTGTTACTACTCAGCCCCTTGAGCCAGGCGGGCACCACCTTGAAGATTGCCACCCTGGCTCCGGACGGAACAAACTGGATGAAAGAGATGCGGGCAGCGGCGAAACAGATCAAGCAGCAGACCGACGGCAGAGTCAAAATTCGATTCTATCCTGGCGGTGTAATGGGAAATGACAAGAGTGTTCTGCGCAAGATCCGTGTCGGACAGTTGCATGGTGGGGCCATAACCGGTGGCAGCCTAAGCATTGTCTACAAAGATGCCCAGGTATACAGCCTGCCGTTCCAGTTCCGCAATCTCCAGGAAGTCGATGCAGTACGCCAAGTTATGGATCCCCAGATCATCGAAGGTCTAAAGGAACAGGGATACATCTGCTTTGGTCTGAGCGAAGGGGGATTTGCCTATCTGCTATCGAACTCACCGGTGACATCCACGGAGAACATGAAGGATTTAAAAATCTGGATTCCCGAAGGGGACCAGGTCAACGCAATGATGTTTCAGACATTAGGCATTTCACCGGTCCCCTTACCCTTGACCGATGTACTTACCGGTCTGCAAACCGGACTCATCGACACTATTGCCAGCTCACCTGCCGGCGCCATCGCCCTACAATGGCATACCAGGGTCCGTTATCTGACACGGACACCACTTGCCTATCTCTTTGCCACATTGATATTGGAAGAGAAGGCGTTCAATAAACTACAGGAATCGGATCAAACCATAGTCAAGCAGATACTCGAATCCACCTTCGACAGAATTGGCCAACAAAACCGTAAAGACAATAAACAAGCCTTGGTCGCGCTAAAAAAACAGGGGATCGAATTTATCAGCCCCAGTTCAGCGCAACAAAAGGCGTGGGAAAGCCATGCCAATGACATGCTGGGAGAACTCAGTAAAGAGAAGTTATTCAGCAAAGATATGCTGGACAAGATGCAGTCTCTAATTCAGCAACAGCGACAACACCAGGCCGCGATAAACCAGTAGACTCTTCTTATGAATCTCTTCAAACCCGATAAGACAATAGAAAAAACCGAGAGTTTGGCGACCTTGTTGGCAAGCGAGAACGTCACTATAGAACGCATCCTCAGTCCTCCGTTCACCACTACTGAAGTATCGCAGCAGCCCCATGACGAATGGGTTTGCGTACTACAGGGAAGCGCCAAGCTGGAAATGGATCAGCGGGAGATCACCCTCTATCGAGGAGACAATTTGCTGATTCCGGCACATACCCCTCACAGGGTGTTGACCACCAGCCAACAACCCCACTGTATATGGCTTGCCATCCATATATTGTAACTCGGGTGATCAGGCAGCATGTTACTCACGCTAAAGCGCATTAGGCAGTTGATACTGCTTTTCGAGGATGGCCTGATGGCAATCCTGCTGAGCGCAACGATACTGCTTGCAGCCAGTCAGATTCTATTACGCAATCTGTTCGACAGCGGTCTGATCTGGGCAGATCCGACCTTGCGTGTAATGGTTTTATGGCTTGCCCTGTTGGGCGCCATTGCCGCCACCAGAGAGAATCGCCATATCCGCATCGATCTTTTCACCCATAAACTATCGAAACAGAGCCGGTTAGTGTTATCGGTGATCAACAACCTCTTCAGCGCCCTGGTGTGCGGCATTCTCACCTGGCATGCGGTACGCTTCGTCCACATGGAATGGCAGGAAGGCAGCATTCTCTTCTCCAGCCTTCCCGCCTGGTTGGGTGAGATCATCATACCGATAGGCTTCGGCATCATGACACTGCGTTTTCTATTCAGCATTCCCCTGCAACTACTGCAGAGGGAGAGTGAATGATTATAGCTGCGGGCCTTATCCTGTTGGCGCTGTTCGGTGCACCTCTCTTCACCATCATCGGCGCCAGTGCCTTGTGGGGCTTTTATCGATCCGATATCGATCTCTCGGTGGTAGTCATCGAGTTCTTTCGCCTGGCGGAGATGCCGGTGCTTATGGCCATCCCACTGTTCACCTTTGCCGGCTACCTTCTGAGTGAGAGCGGCGCTCCCCACCGCCTGGTCAGGCTTACCCAGGCGCTGCTCGGCTGGGTTCCCGGCGGCATAACCTTTGTCGCCTTGATCGCCTGTGCACTGTTCACCGCATTTACCGGCGCTTCCGGGGTTACCATTGTAGCGCTGGGCGCACTGCTCTATCCGGCCCTGCGCGAGGCTGGCTATCAACAGGATTTCAGTCTCGGACTGGTCACCACATCCGGTAGCCTGGGCCTATTGTTCGCCCCGGCCATGCCGCTGATCCTATATGCGGTAGTTGCCCAGCAGTTGGGAATCGGCGGCGCCATTACGGTGGATGATATGTTTCTCGCAGGCCTTCTGCCCGGTCTGCTGATGCTTTTGATACTCGTTGCCTGGGGCCTCTGGTCCGGCCGGAACCTGCCAATTAAAGCATTCACCCTGACCGAGGCAAAAGCGGCTATTCGCGAGGCTGTGTGGGAGATCCCGCTGCCGTTCATTCTTCTGGGCGGCATCTACAGTGGCTATTTTGCCCTTTCAGAGGCTGCCGCAGTCACCGCAGTCTACGTGCTTATCATCGAAGTACTTGTTCATAAAGATATACCCCTCAAACAGTTGCCCAATGTGATGCGGGAATCGATGTTGCTTGTGGGTGGCATCCTGGTCATTCTGGGGCTGTCGATGGCATCCACCAATTACCTCATCGATGCAGATGTCCCAAACCAACTCTTCGACTGGCTGCATGAGCGAGTCAAAGACCCGCTCATATTCTTGATACTACTTAACCTGTTTCTGCTGCTACTCGGCACCATGCTCGATATCTTCTCTGCCGTGGTATTGATGGTTCCGCTATTACTCCCTGTCGCCATCGATTACGGAATCGACCCGGTCCATCTTGGGATCATATTTCTGGCCAATATGCAGATCGGATACTTCACACCGCCGGTGGGGATGAATCTCTTTATTGCCAGTTATCGTTTCGATAAACCCATCGCCGAAATCTACCGCGCCACCCTTCCCTGGTTTTTTCTTCTCTTTGGCGCGGTATTGATTATCACCTACTGGCCGACACTCTCGCTGGCCTTGCTCGAACGCAATTGAGTACGTATACGCCCGGCCAACTCAAATCCCGCCAGCCCCAGCATGATCAGTGCGGTCCCCAGCCAGACTTTTGCATCCACCTGTTCTGCATTTAGCCACTTCCCTGCCAACAATGCGATAACCGGCGTTATCAACGTTATCAGCGCAACCTTGGTTGTCTCTACATAGCGCAACACATAAAAGTAGAGCGCAAACCCAAGCACCGATCCAACGACACCCAGATAGACGATCGATGTCAGGGCTCGCTGCTCGATAACCACTGGCCAACTCTGTCCCTGCAGAAACCAACTCAGAAGGAACAGAGGCACCGCCACCAGTAACCCACCAGCGGTCACCACCAGGCCATGAAGTTGAGCATCAAGACGTTTCACCCATATCGCACTGGCTGAGTGGGTCACTACGGATATCAATACTCCGCTCAATCCCAAGACAAAACTCACACCGAGTTCAAGGCCTACGCTAAAAATCGTGGCCAATCCTGCCAGCGCAATCAATACCGCGAAAAAACGCTGCAGGTCTAGCCCGGGTTCCTGCAGCCAGATCCGCGCCATCAGGCCGGTGAAGATGGGTGACAACCCGAATACCACAGAGATCCATCCCGAGGGAATGAACTGAGAAGCCCAATAGACCGCAGTCATGGCGATGAAGATCCCCAGTCCCGCTGCCAGATAGGTGCGTCGTGCCCGCTTATGCCATACCAGTCGCTGACCGATCAGGCGCAGCACTAACAACGCCAGGATGACACCGATCACCATACGACCGGTGACGCCAAACAGATAGCCAACACCTTCGCCGCTCCACTTGATGGCAAGCGGCGTAGTACCCCAAATCAGCACAATCCCAAGATAGGCGGCCGGCACAGACATTTTATTTACCTCCCATAACGAAAAAGGCCGCAGATGGTGTTTCATCTGCGGCCTTGGAAAAAACTTGTATAGGTGTTTGCTAACTTCGCATCAACCCCCCGGACGCAGATGAAGAGACGCCTGCCCATACGGGTGGACGGCGGCGTTTGAAGGCCATCTTAATCTGCTGGGTATGATGATTCATGGCTATGAGCATGCACGCTCGAGATGAGAAGGTCAAGTGAAATTCCGCACATCACAGCTGCACGCTACTTACCCCGAATATTTCACCCTGTCGCTTGAAAAAGAAATTAACCTGCGGTTTTTTTATAAAGATATTTCTGGAATATTAGCAAAGTGCAAAGTGTAACCGGCCATTAGTGTTAAAATCCAAATCCAGCGTAATAACAGATAGATCTCACAGCATGGACCTAGCCACACTTTTTCCCTCCAACGTCGTTATCGTGCATGCCACTGAAGCGATGTGGGCAACACCTGTTCACAGGGAAGAGGAACGACTCATAGAGGGCAGCGTCACAAAACGTCAACGCCAGTTCCGTGCCGGCCGCAATGCGGCCCACGCTGCCCTCAGACAGCTAGACGCCCCTAGCGAGCCACTGCTTCGGGGCGAAAACCGTCAACCGATCTGGCCCCAGGGTTTCTTCGGCAGTATCAGTCACTGCGATGACAGTTGTGTCGCCGCCTGCGCTAAAGATGGAGCAATCGTCAGCTTGGGTCTGGATGTGGAGCCCCTCGAACCATTAAAGCCGGGATTAGCCCGCTATATCGAGACAGAAGATGAGCGGGAATTTATGCAACGGCATCCGGAATTACCGCCAAGATTGATCTTCAGCGCCAAAGAGAGCCTATATAAATGCTACTACCCCCTGGTCCAGCGCTTTTTCGGTTTTCATTCGGTTGTATTGGATATCGATATCTCATGCCAGCGCTATCGATTCAGAGCGTCAGCGGCATGTAACATAGACTTTCCCCAAGATTTGACCTTTCACGGCCGTTATCTGTTAACAGAGAAGCATCTCTACACAAGCTGTTTTCTGACACAAGATTAGTGCTAGCCCGAATGTTTCATCCGGTCTAGAGATTCTTCATCAAGACTTCGACCCCCGCTGCAGTCCAACGATCACCGCCAACCGGTGGTTTTCCACTGGCATTCCAGAGTTCTGCTGCCTGTTCCGGCGAGATACAATTGACTTGCAGTTCAACCGCCTCTCGAGTAAGTGCAGCAATGTAGCGATCCTTACCCACCATATCGATAAGGTCCGAATAGTCAATATCCTTTGGGAATTCCTGATTCATCATATCCAGGACATCGTCCGTAAGATTGCTTTCGATGAGTTCGATGGCACGCTTTTCCATTGCATCTTGTTCGGCCTTGGCGCGCTGTTTCTGCAAAAAGATCAACTCACCCTTGCGAAACATATCATCATTCCACTCATCTAACGCCTTGCGTACCGGTTTGGTAGAAAGACGGGGGAAATCACGTGTAATGCGCCGGAGGTGCCCTATCGCTTCTCTTGCCGTAAATACGGCCTCATGCATTTCACCCTCGATCTCTACGATTTCGAAAACTTCGCTCATAACCAACCATGCCCCATGATCTATTAACAGGCTGTTGAAATTCGCTCATGCAAGTGAGAAAAGCCGGAATCGGGCTAAAAAGCGGACTTTACAATGAGTAAATAAGCATTTTGAGTCCGATTTTAATGCTCGACGGCACCAAATGTGTAGAATTTCAAGAGCCTGTTAATGAATAGCGGCACCGGGCCATATTCCTTTACAAACACTGGCG
>JASFJX010000117.1:0-8166 GCA_050119385.1 Candidatus Thiodiazotropha sp.
AGGATATAGTTCTGGCATTGTTGCGGGAGCAATTACTGAAACCTGAACTCCATGGGAGCTTTATCCTTGATGGTTTTCCCAGAAATCTCCTGCAGGCACTGACCCTCGATGAACTGATGATCGAGATAGATCAACCGATAGATTTAATCCTGTTGATCGATATTGACTCAGATACGCTAATGGAGCGACTGGTAGGGCGGCGTACCTGCCGCAGTTGCGGGCTGCTCTATAACATCTATAGAAATCCACCGGTTGTCGATGGTGTATGTGATGCCTGTGGTGGCCGCCTGCACCTGAGGTCCGATGACAACGAGGAGACGGTAAGCAGTAGGACTCATGTCTTCGCCCACCTGATTTCACCCTTGATCACCCACTATGAGAAACAGGGTAAGATAATCAGAATCGACGGCAATGGGGAAATCGATCAAGTATTTAAACTTATCTGCAAGGCGATCGAAGGCGGTAGTCTAGCCGAGGCCTCGAGTGAGTCTCAGTCGGTGACTGATGAAGTCGCAGTTAAGAGAGCGGGCAATTTAGTGGCTGAAGAGCCGGCTGAGTGGTCTGCTGATGAGAATATTGTTTCAGTGGCGGCCGAAACAAGCGAATTTCAGGAAAAGATGATTCCTGGTCAGGACAATGTCGAGAAAAATGTGAGCGAAAATGCTGCCGTTGAAAAACGGGCGGAGAAAAAGCAAGCCGGTAAAAAAAAACGGTTTTTAAAGCCGGTTGTTAAGAAAGCCACAGCTAAAAAGAAGCCGAGCCCTCAGTCGCCGTCGAAGTCACGTTCGGGCAATGAGGTATCTGTAAAAAAGAAGGTAAATAAAAAGCCGTTGCCCAAAGGTGAAGTGGCATCAAAGAAAAAGGTTACGACAAAAAAGAGTGCTACAAAGGCGACGTTGAAAAAAAAGTCAAAGGGTAAAACTGGCAGTGCCAAGAAAAGCAGCAAGGCGATGGCAAAGGCCGGCCGGGCATCCGGTTAGCAATCCAGCAAGGTGACAAAGGAAGGGCGCGAATAACTGAGACGAAAAATAGAATCTCCGGCAAAGGAACCATTAAAAAGCGGGCAGCTAAATAGTCGGGTAGAAAAACCATTTCTAAAGCTGGAACATCCTGAAATATTGTGGATTAGTGCGCGCCTGGGAATTGGATTCGTTTGTTTTAATTGCCCTAAAAGTGTAGGGTTAATGGCATGGCTTTTATATATTAGGAACCATGCATCATGGACAGGCGCAACTCCTTAGGATTCTTTTTAAGCACGCTTCTACTTCTCCCGGCATTGCCTGTTCAGGCGGTCGTCTACAAATGGTATGACAAAGAGGGTAAGGTGAACTACACCCAAACGCCCCCGCCACCGGGAAGTCGTCAGGCCACAATCAATACCGAAAACTTTAGTACCATAGACATGTATAAGGCGCCGCCTGTCAAGTTTAGCAACACAAGCAAAAAGCGCTGTAGATAGGATCTGCGATGGTTAAGGTAAATGCGAGTGGGTGACATCCTCGAACAGTCAGGTTCGAAGATGTCAGCCCTTAGTTGTTTATGGCATCCATGGATTTTGACATCTCATCCATTCCATGAACTCCTCCCAACTGGTGCCAATGCTAGGGAAAGTGCACTGTCCTGGTGTTGGTAGCGTCGGCATCAGTATTGGTGTCGGCGTCGGTGTCGGCGTCGATGTTGGAGTCGGCGTCGGTGTTGGAGTCGGCGTCGGTGTTGGAGTCGGCGTCGGTGTAGGCGTCGGTGTCGGCGTTCCTTCTGTATATGATGCTACGATCGATACGTCGGAAAAGGTGCTATAACCATCTATCATCGCGTAGTATCTGCCTTCTTGAACCGGCACGATATTACAGGTCTCATCATTACCTGATAAGTAGGGCCGACAATCATAGCTGCTGGTTGTGGGTTCGGAGCCAAAACGAACGTAAAGGTCCGCATCACCCGAGCCTCCGCTCATAGTGAAAGTAAGATCCGTGGAACCGGACGGCACATCGATGGCAAACATCATCTGGGTACCGGCTGTGCTTGCGTTTCCGCTCACGGTGACACCATTCTCCAACATTATCAGATTGGGATCGGGCGTAGGCGTCACGGTTGGCGTGGGCGTAGCGGTTGGCGTAGGCGTCGGAGTTGGAGTCGAAGTCGGTGTAGGTGTCGGATCTGGATTCGGATCGTCTCCATATACCACATAGTTTGCGTCCGCCCCTATGCTGCTGATGCCATAGCCGATGCGCATATAACCATCTTCACCCCACTCACTGCCCCATGAATTACGCATGATCCAGTAGCCGCCGTCGTCATCATTCCAGCCCACCAGATTTACCGCGTGATCGAGATTGCTGCAACTATTGGTAAATATCCCGCCAGTGTAGTCTGACATGGTTTCCGAGCAGACCGCTACTGACACTACACCATGTTCGTATAGGGCTTGTTTGATTTCATCGGTGGTAGGTGTGCAGGACTGACTGCCGCAGACATACTCCCAGGAGTCAATTTTGTAAGCCTTGGCATGATCCGACCCGCAGCTTCTGACCTGGCCGACGTAGGGAAGATCGCTTTCCAGGACCGCGCCGGCTTCGCTTTGGCCGCTGACTGTTTTCCACTGATGGTAGTCGTGGGCCCACATCCCACCAACGCAGTTATAGTTGTCGCTATTGCATTGCAGCAGGTATTGCTCCGATAGGTCACTTGTGTAACCGTCGTTGATCTTGATAATGCTTTCTAAAGTGGCAACCGCTGAAAAGGCCCAGCAAGCGCCACAGGTGCCCTGGGCCTTGATGGGCGTACAACCGTTTTGGTCGCACCAGTTGAATGAGGAGGGCACCGCGCTGAGATTTGCACTGGTTCCTGCCGGTACTTCAAGCCTTGCCGGCCCAGCGGGTGGTGTAGGGACGGAAAATGTTTCAGTGAAGTTGGTTTGCGTATTGAAGCTGTAGCGGACGGTATCGGCAACGGCCTCGTCTGTGGCATACGTAGTGGCACGCTCTTGTGAGTAAGTTCGTCGATATTCCAGTACCAAGTCGCTCTCACCGGGTTCATCTCCAACCACGTAAATGGTTGTCACGCCACCGCCACCGATTGTTCCTGGATCCGAGGGTTTATATGAGCTTCCCAGGATGCGAATATTATCGCCCAGGGGTGCTTGTGTCTTCCAGCTATAGCCAGTGGAAGGGTTGGCCCATAATTCGATGGCTGCTACCGTGTCATTATCAAGCGTAATTGGGGAGTCGGCATTAAGCCTCGAATAGTATTGCGTTGTTGGGTCAGCTGTGGCAATGGATGAGAACATTGCAAAATAACTAAAAAGTATCCATGACATAATACTTTTCATCTCTTGCTCCTTTCTGAATCGACATTCAGAATATTAAGATTAAATGTTTCACTTACATTCCTTTAAAGTGCCGAATAAAAAATTCAACAGATCGGATGCTTTTAAGCATGGATCTTGTTGGTAACAGAGCAGCCAAAATGCCTGAGGCGGCAGTTCTCCTCCCGCTCCCTTTCAATGCTTGAAGATATTGTGATTTGTTTCATTTGCTGACTAGGTGAAAAGCTGGCCCATTAACCTGGCTATCGATGGGAGCGATTCCTTAGATAAAGCCGGTCACGCCTGTGCTTGCTACCATGAGGCCGGCCGAGGGGGCGGTGGGGTAGTGGTTTTAGATATTGCATGTCGTGAACTACTTAAATCGGTACTATACCCTAGTTGTTTCTGAACCCGGCGCGTTAATGGTATGCATTGCCATACCTGCCCTATCTGATAGAGATCAGAAGGATTGTGCTGAGATTCCAGACCGCGCTTAGCAAAACATTATCAACATTATTGATATTAGTGGTTTGCCGCTAAAAATAAATAACAAACTTGCTTCAAATGGCATATTTCAATGGGTTATTTGACGCAGATCATAAAAATAAAAATCGATATGTTTCTTAGGCTTAGGTGTCGATTAATTTTACATGACATTATTTTGACGCGCCGCCGATTGCCTTCGATTAGAGTTTGAAGAGCTGATTATTCGGTGATCTCAGTAGAAACAATCGGTTGTTTATTAATGAGTTGGTGACAGTGTCATCCTAGGCATTGGAGTGGGCCTTTGGGGTCGCTGAGGGTGTTTAGCGGTTTGTCTATGAGAATGAGGATGCGCTGCAACGCCTGCGGTAGTCAGGGAATGGCATGCCCTTTACAAGAGACGCAACGCCGCAGATGACGGCTTCCCGTCGCGCCGGAAGGGAGGCCCGCAAATGCCCCAATCCCGCGTTGCAGTCCTTGTTAAGGGAAAGGGCCATTAACGGCGGACCGCGCCTTGTCTTGGGGCATTTGTGGGCCTCTGATATGTGCCAGTTATTCGTTACACCACACTAGAGAACGCGATCGAACTGTAAAGCTATCTTCCTACTATCGAGAGGTGCGTTTGAACTCGGTACCTTTGCACCCTGAACAGGGAGGAATATGGCCGGTTTTCTTAAAATGTAGCTCCTTGCCGCACTGGGTACAGACCAAGGTGCCCGGGCCGGTCACTTCGCCGGTGTGATAGAGTGACGATTGTTCCGCACGCTCAGCCAGTTTTGCCAGTTCGAGCTTGGTTTGATCGGCAACGCCGGTGAACATCTCAAACAGTCGTTCTTCTACTTGTTGTACATCGAAGCGCCACCAGGCTGAGAGTTGCTCGCCGGTCTCCAGCAGATAGTTGGCCGCGTCCTTCATGTCCCGTTCGATATAGGCGGAAACCTTTTCCGCCTCCTCGCGGCTGAGTTCACCCAGTTCGATCAATTTTTCCCTGGCGTCCGCCAGGTATTCTTTCAGGCCCGGCAGGGCATTCTCCCTGGCGGACGCCGCTGCTTCGTGCACTTCGTGCAGCATCTTGTCATAGGCTGCGGCCAAACGTTCAAAGGGGTCTTGGGGGGCGGATGATGTCATGCTTCATTCCTCGGATCTGGATAGCGTTTAGCGTTGCTCTTATGCTTAATGATGGATCATTCTTCCGTTGTCGCCAAGGGGTTAGGTCTGGCACGGATACTACAGTTTGTAGCGTGAAACAGCCTTTTTGTCTGTGATATCGAACCAGCTTTTTATCAGTAGAAAGCCGCCACCGGCACCCAACCCTATTCCCAGTGCCGTGGCCAGGGATACGGGTAACAAACTGCCACTGCCAAATATCAGAACCAAGGTACCGCTCAGCAGCATGGCGCCCCCTGAAATCGCAGAAATAGTATTGCGTTGGTTATAGCGTAGTTGTTTACGCAGCATTTCGAGTTCCTTGGATCGCCATCTGATTTCAAGTCGACCGCGGGCTGCGTCGTCGATTATCGTATGCAGTTTATGGGGCAGATCGGGCAGGTGTTCCACGAGTTCAGGCAGGTTCTTCCTGATCTTGCCGACGAAGGCCCGGCGTCCTATCTGTTCGCTCATCCAGCGTTCGAGGAAGGGTTTGGCGGTGGTCCAGAGATCGAGTTGGGGGTAGAGTTGCCTGCCTAGGCCCTCGATATTCAACAGGGTCTTTTGCAATAAGACCAGTTGTGGCTGCACTTCCATATCAAAACGCCGGGCGGTTTGAAACAGCTTGAGCAGAAAGTGGCCGAAGGATATCTCACTCAGGGGTTTTTCGAAGATCGGTTCGCTCACGGTGCGTATGGCTGATTCGAACTCCTCGACCCGGGTTCCTTCGGGCACCCAGCCCGACTGAATATGCAGCTGAGCCACCCGCTTATAGTCGCGATTGAAGAACGCCAGCAGATTTTCCGCCAGGTAGCGCTTGTCCTCCTCGGTCAGGGTGCCCATGATGCCGAAGTCGACAGCGATATAGCGACCGTTGGATTCGACAAAGATATTACCGGGGTGCATGTCGGCATGGAAGAAGTTGAACTTGAAGACCTGGGTGAAGAAGATCTCAACCCCTCGTTCGCCCAGCAGCTTCATGCTGATGCCCTGTTGCTTCAAGGCATTGATATCACCTACCGGGGTGCCGCTGATACGCTCCATCACCAGAACGTTCTGGCGGGTCAGATCCCAATAGACCTCAGGGACGTAGAGGATCTCGCTGTTGAGAAAGTTTCGTCTCAACTGAGAGGCATTGGCGGCCTCGCGCATCAGGTCCAGTTCGTCGAAGATGGTCTTCTCATACTCCTGGACAACCTCTACGGGTCTCAGGCGGCGTCCCTCCTTCCAATATTTTTCAGCCAGCCGGGCAATGGTGTAGAGCAGGTCCACATCCCGCCGGATGGTCTTTTCAATCTGCGGCCGGAGCACTTTGACGACTACTTTTTTCCCATCCTTCAGCTGTGCGGTATGCACCTGTGCGATGGAGGCGGATGCCAGGGGTTGCTCATCGAAGGCCTCGAGCAGTTCATCGACGGGTTTTCCATAGGCCTTCTCGATGATGGCGCGGGCCTTGACGCCGGAAAACGGCGGTACCCGGTCCTGCAGCTTGGCCAGCTCGTCCGCCAGGTCATCGTGCAGCAGGTCTCGCCGGGTGGAGAGGATCTGGCCGAATTTGACGAAGATTGGTCCGAGATCCTCAAGTGCACGCCGGATGCGGACCGGGTGGGGGGAGCGGTCTTTGCGGAACCAGAACCAGGGCGAGAGATAGATGAGAAAGCGTATTGGCCTGAACAGATGGGTGGCGAGGATGACCTCGTCCAGGCCGTGGCGCAGCAGTACCAGGTTGATGTGGATCAGCCGGATGGCCTGGGAAGGGTGAATCACGAAGCCCTATCCTCATTGTCCAGACGCTGTTTCAATCGCTCTAATCGTGCCTCGAGGCGTTCTGTATCGTCGCGCAAGCGGTCGACCTCATCGAGGAAGGAGGCGATTTCATTGCGGGCCGGCAGCAGGCGCAGCTCTTCCTGGAGATATTCTTGGAGATTCTGTTCTGTCGTTTTGTTGACAGAACGCCCCCAGCTGATTGCCGATCTCGCCAGTTTGCCGATTTCATGGGCGGCGACATCACCGCTAAAGCGGGAGAGCTGCTCCTCCCAGTCGATCTCGAGATCAGCCAGCAGGGCGCCAAATTGATGGGCGAGGGCGCTATCACCCTCAATCTCCACGGAACCCTTGAAGAGTTGGTCGGCGCTCTCCCTGGTGCCGCGCATACGCATCAGGTCTAAGGGAGAACCGCGTAAAGTGCAGTCTGCCTGGTCTTCGAACCTGTTCAGGATTTGAATACCGCTGGGATTGGGGATGAGATAAAGGGAGGTGCCCATGCCCAAAAGCTCCAAGCGGATCACTTTGCCATGCATGGGCGCGAGCCGGGCAGGCGTCTCCGGGTCGAGCAGAATGGCCTGGTTCAACAGCGCCTCGAGGGTTGCGGTAAGTGCTGCGGTAAGGCTCATGATACCAGCGCCTACAGCTTATAGCCCCGATGAACAGCCACGACACCCCCCGTCAGATTGAAATAGTCACAGCGCTCGAAGCCGGCATGCTCCATCATGCCCTTCAGTGTCTCCTGGTCCGGGTGCATGCGGATGGATTCAGCCAGATAACGATAGCTCTCCTCGTCATTGGTGACCAGTTTGCCGATTTTCGGTAGCAGGCTGAAGGAGTAGAGGTCATAGACCTTCTCCAGGGCCCGGTTGGTGGGTTTGGAGAACTCCAGCACCAATAGACGCCCACCCGGTTTGACGCAACGGAAGATCGCATTCAGCGCCAGCTGTTTATCGGTGACGTTACGTAGACCGAAGCCGATGGTGACGCAATCGAAGTGATTCTCCGGAAAGGGCAGATGCTGCGCATCCGCCTGTAAATAGTGCAGGTTTCCGACCCGTCCCCGGTCCTCCATGCGCTCTCTGCCAACCTGTAACATCGAGGCGTTGATGTCGGAGAAGACTACCAGGCCCTCATCGCCGACCAAACCGCTGAACCTGGCTGAGAGGTCGCCGGTACCGGCGGCCAGATCCAGTACCTGTTGCCCTTTGCGTACGCCGGACAGCTCGATGGTTTGGCGCTTCCACAGACGGTGTATGCCAAACGACATCAAGTCGTTCATCAGGTCATATTTATTCGCTACCGAATCGAAAACCTGGCGAACCTTACCGGCCTTTTCGCTGAGAGGAACATCCTGATAGCCGAAATGTGTTGTCTTCTCATCCTTCATTAATCTATGCCTGCTTTCCTGAGCCGTGCTTAGGGGTGCTGTTGCCTCTGAAAATTCGTGGTTTAAGCCGATGGCTCCT